>JAHBSN010000174.1 GCA_019639095.1 Actinomycetota bacterium | reverse complement strand
CCGGCGACCCTGAGACCGCCGCTCGTTCGACGCCAGCCGGGCCACCACGCGCCGCAGGTACACCGCTGGGTCGTCCAGGTCGGCGAGCGATCCCCGGGCGAGCGTGCGGGCGAGCGCCTCCTGGACGAGATCGTCGGGCTCGGTGGCGGGGCCACCGACCACGGCGGCGAAGCGGCGCAGCGCCGGGTACAGCGCCTCGAAGGTGCCCGCCTCGTCCTCCATCACCTCACCCACACCTGAGGGCTGCCGTTCGTGACCGGCCACCAGCGAGGGTGGACGGAAGCCTCGCTGCTAGGGGGTGGGGCCCACCCCGACGCCGCGCACCAGGCTGCGGCCCACCACCCGCTGGGTCCACGACGGCAGGTTCGCGGCGGCCCAGCGGTGCGAGATGGCGAGCTCCTCGTCGTCCTCGTCGACCCGCTGGGCCTCGGGCAGCGCCTCGAGCTCGCCGACGTCGAACCACAGGAGCTGGTCGTCGCGGCAGAGGTCGAGCTCGACCTTGGTGGCGTCGTCGCCGGGCACGAGGTGCCAGACCACCGGCGTCATCGGGTCGGCGCAGAACGGGCACGCGCGCAGGCCGGCCGGGGCCCGGTAGGCCTTGCCCCACACCTGGTTGACGACGTCGTCCTCCACCCGCCGACGCGCCGCCGGCAGGGTGACGGCCACGCCGTGGCCCTCCGGGCACAGCCAGGCGGCCACGTCGCCCCGCTCGTAGTGCAGCTCCGCTTCGCACGTGGGGCAGTGCGGCGTGCGTCCGCCATCGTTCGAGGTCCCGCTCATCGCGCCAACGGTAGGTCAGCCGTGGTGGCGCAGCACGAGGAGGGCGACGTCGTCGTCGAGGTCTGCGGCCGCGCCCGCACCGGCGAGCACCGCGTCGGCCACCTCGTCGATCGGCCTGGGCCCCGACGTGGCGCCCGCCCCGCCGAGGGCGCCCACCAGGTCTCGCACGACGCGGTCGATGCCGGCCTCGATGTCGCCGGTGCGGCTCTCCACGAGGCCGTCGGTGTAGGCGAGCAGCACCGACCCGGGTGGGAACGGCACGGACGCCGCCGCGCCGGGGGACGGCGTCAACCCGAGCACCACCGACGGCGCGCCGTCGAGCAGCCAGGGCCGGCCCTCGGGATCCACCACCACCATCGGGGGGTGCCCGGCGCTCACGTGGCGCACGGTCCCCGCCGCACGGTCCACCACCGCCACCACCGCCGTGCCGATCAGCTGGTCGTCGGCCCCGATCACCGGTGCGGCCCGGGCCAGCACCTCGTCCAACGCCACGCCGAGCCGCACCACCGCGTGCAGGGCCGAGCGCACCTGCACCATGCGGGCGGCCGCCTCGATGCCGTGGCCCACCACATCGCCCACCACCACCGCAGTGCGGTGCTCGTCGAGCTCGATCAGGTCGTACCAGTCCCCGCCGAAGCCGAGGCCCCGACCCGCCGGCTGGTAGCGCGCCGCCACCTCGAGCCCCGGCCACGACGTCACGTCGGGCAGGACGAAGGCCTGGAGCGCGGCCACCAGGGCGGCGCGGGCGTCGGCGGTGCGGGCCCGTTCGACCGCCCCCGAGACCAGGTCGGCCACCCACTCGAGGCGACCGTGGAGCAGCTCGGCATCCACGAACGGCTCGGTCCAGCCGACGCCGAGGGCGCCGCACACGTCGCCGCCGGCATGGATCGGCACCGCCGCGAGCGCGAGCAGGCCGAGGGCGTCGGCCTCGGCACTCAGGTGCGGGTAGCGGGCAGCGTTGTCCGCCGGCGACCGGAGCAGCACGGTGGCGGCGGTGCGGACCGCGTCGGTCAGGGGCGTGGAGGCGTCCCGGGGCAGGGTCCGGTACCGCGCCGCCACCTCCGGATCCAGCCCGCTGGGGTTGGCGATGCGGAGCTCGTCGGTGTCGGGCTCCACCAGGGCCAGGTTGGCGAAGGAGGCACCGAGCGCTCGGGGCACGTGGGCGGTGATGGCCCGGGCCGCCTCCTCGACGCTCGCCGCGTGGGCCAGCGCCTGGGCCAGCTCGCCGAACGCCCAGAGGCGCTCGTCCTCGCCGCCCGGCCCCACCTCCCCCGTGCCCACGCACCACCTTCGCACGCCCCCACTCGCCGTGCCCGACCGACCACCGGCGGTCACCTCCGGGAGGTCCGGGCCCACTGGTACCTTCGGCCGCCATGGGGGAGGGGGCCGGCACCGACATCGACCAGGACGACCGCTTCGAGATCGACGGCCTCGAGTTCGTGCCCAGCTGGTACCGCCCGTCCCAGCCCGGGTCGCTCACCCTCCTGAAGGGCATCCACATGGTGGCGCGCTACGAGCGCCTGCTCGCCCCGTTCGACCGACCCCGCATGGTGGAGCTCGGCATCTCCCAGGGCGGAAGCGTCGCCCTGCTGGCCCTGCTCGCCCGGCCCGAGCGGTTCGTGGCGGTGGAGCTCTCCCCCGATCCCGTGGTGCCGCTGCTCGACGCCCTGCGCGACCACCACCTGGCCGATGCGGTGAAGCCCTACTTCGGCGTCGACCAGGCCGACAGGGACCGACTCACCCGGATCGTGGCCGACGAGTTCGGCGACGATCCGCTCGACCTCGTGGTGGACGACGCGTCGCACCGCTACGACGAGACGGTGGCCAGCTTCGAGGTGCTCTTCCCCCGGTTGCGCCCGGGTGGCGTCTACGTGATCGAGGACTGGACCGGCCAGGACCAGGTGGCCGACCACGCGGTGGCCACCCTCACCGACCCTGGCTCGCCCCGCCACGCCGAGGCGAACGAGGAGCTGCGGCGCCACCTCGAGGCGGCGCTCGCCGACCCGACCTCGCCCCTACACCACCAGGCCCGGGCGGCGATCGACCAGGCGGTCGGCCAGGGTGGGCCACCGGCCGGCGATGCGCCCGTCCACGGCGGGCGGCCGCCCGTGTCGCGCATCGCCCTCGAGCTGGCCCTCGCCCGGGCCGTGCCCGGCGACGCCCTCACCGAGGTGCGCCTGGACGAGAACTGGGTGGAGGTCACGCGCGGCCCGGCGGCGCTCGACCCGGCCACGTTCCGGCTCGCCGACCTCTGCCCCGACCACTACGGCCTGCTCACCGCCTTCCCGCCACCGCCCGCCTGACCGACGACGGAGGCGCGCCGCCGCCGCCCCGAACCGGGGTCCGCAGCGCCGACCGTCGGTCGGATCTAGGGTGCGCCCGTGCGCCGGTTGGGGGGACCGCTGGTGGCGCTCGCGCTGACCCTGGCGGGGTGCGCGAGCGACGGGAGCGATGGGGCGGCGCGCCCCGACCCGGGTCCCGGCGGCGCCGCGTCGGTGCAGCAGGACGACGCGTGCACCTGGCCGATGGCCGGCCAGAACCTGCACCGCACCCACGCCACCGGGTGCACCGCCGAGGGCGCGGTGGGTGCCGACACGCTCGACCGCCTGGTGCCGGTCTGGTTCACCGAGACCCGGGCCGAGGTCACCGGCGCCCCCGCCGTCACCGACGACGCCCTGTACTTCGGCGACTGGTCCGGCCGGATCTACGGCCTGGCCCGCGACACCGGCGCGATCCGCTGGACCCGCGACGTCCCCGAACACCCACCTGTCTACGCCGGGCAGATCCCCGCCTCGCCCACCGTCACCGAGCTCGACGGCGAGGAGGTGCTGGTGGTGGCGAGCGGGCGCACCGTGCTGGTGGTGCGCACCGCCGACGGCACCGTGGTGTGGGACCACGTCCTGGGCGATCCGAAGGACGCCGACGACCCCACCGAGATCGAGGGCTCCCCGGCGGTGGTCGACGGCCTCGTCGTGGTGCCCACCGACGTCCACAACGACAAGTCGCACCGCTCCGGCGTGGTGGCGCTGGACCTGGCCGACGGGACCGAGCGCTGGACCTGGGACCCGGAGGCCGGCAAGCCGATCGGCGGGTGCGGCAGCGTGTGGGGCACCCCGTCGGTGGACGAGGAGGCCGGCCTGGTGGTGGTGGGCACCGGCAGCTGCTTCCGGCAGGCGAGCTGGACCGCCTACAGCGAGGCGATCGTCGGCCTCGACCTGGCCAGCGGCGAGCCCCGTTGGTCGTTCCAGCCTCGCAGCGAGGTCGGCAACCAGGACTGGGACTTCGCCGGCGCCGCCAACCTGTTCACGATCGGGTCCCGGCCGGTGGCCGGCCTCGGCAACAAGGACGGCTCGTACTACGTCGTGGACCGGACCACCGGCGACCTGGTGTGGCAGGCCGAGGCGGTGCGCCAGACGGCCGACCCCGACGGCTTCGCGTTCGGCGGCTTCATCGGCGCCACCGCCGTCGCCGAGGACGCCTCGGGCACACCGATGGTGTCCGGCGGTACCGCGGTGGGCGACTGCCCCTGCCAGCACGGGTTCGACGCGGCCACCGGCGACGCCACCTGGCAGAGCTCGGACCCCACCGGCACCTACGGGGCGTCCGCCGCGGCGGGGGGCGTCGTGTTCACGAGCGGCATCGACCAGACGCTGCGCGCCTTCGACCTGGCCACCGGGAAGGTGAGGTGGGAGCACGCCCTCCCCTCCATCTCCGCCTCCGGCCCGGCCATCGCCGGCGACCTCCTCGCGATCGGCGTGGGCTTCCGCGAGCCCGGCGCCGACTCGTCGCCGAGCGGCGGGGTGCAGGCGTTCCGGGTGCTGGCCCCCGGCGAGGAGGCGCCCCCGGCCTCCACGACCACCCGGCCCGAGGGGCCGGCGGTGACCGCGCTGCAACCGTCGGACCAGGCGTGCGTGGGTGCGCCGTGCGACGTGGACTTCACGCTCAAGGACCCGCCGGCGGGGCGCCGGCCCACGATGACCCTCGAGGTGACCCCCAACCCGCTGCGCATCACGGTGCGCACCACCGACCTCGGCGACCCCGCCGACTGGCTCGGCGAGGAGGGCCCCGCCCACGACGAGGGCGCCACGGTGTTCGCCGTCTTCGTCACCCCCCGAGACGACAAGCCCGAGCTGGGCTCGGTCGTGTGCATCCTCGACGACGACGGCACCTGCTCGGGCGACCGCATCGACCTGCGCGCCGAGAGCTACACGCGCCTCTCGCTCGTGGCGCTGGCCGACGCGTCGTCGCCGCCCACCGTGCAGGAGGGCTACGACCGCCTCGTCACCACCCACTCGTTCGAGCCGGGGCTCGTCCCCGCGTCCTGACTGGAGCCGCCGTGTCCGATCCCCGCCCGCCGCGCCACCGGGGCGTCCGCGCCGCCGGTCCCCTGCTCCTCGTCGCCCTCCTCGCGGTCGCACCGGCCGCCTGCAGCTCCGACGGGTCGGACGGCTCCGACGGCTCCGCCACGACCACCACGGGCGCCGACGCCGGCTCGTCGACCACCGTCCCTGCCTCGGACGGACCGGCCGAGGCCATCGTCTTCAACGGCCAGGGCAACAACCTCGACGCCTACGCCACCACCCCCGACGCCGACGGCACCTTCGCCACCCAGCGGGTGTTCGAGACCGTCGACACCGACCCGGAGCACGGCCGCGACCTGAACGCCCAGCTCTGCTTCCTGCCCCGCACCGACGACGGCGAGCAGTGGTTCATCGGCGGCGAGGACACCGGCCAGGACGACCCCAACCGGCCCCCGGGCTGGGGCATCTTCCGGCTCGAGGGGGGCGCGGTGGGCGAACTCGAGGCCACGCAGATCGGGAAGCTGGTTCCCACGTTCCAGCCGGCCAACGACAACCCCGAGAACTACGGCTGCGGGGTGCTCCCCGACGGCCGCGTCCTCACCACCGACGTCGGCAACCAGGCGAGCGGCTCGGGCGACGGCCAGCTCATCCTCTGGTTCCCGCCCCTCACCGGCGGCGAGTACCCCACCTTCGACGACGTGGCCTACTGCAAGCTCGACGTGACCCTCCCCACCGGCCAGTCGATCCTGGTCGGCGAGGGCGGCGACACCGTGTACGTGGCCGCCGCCCGGGGCGACGTGTACGCCTACGCCGTCGACTCGTTCCCCACCTCCCCCGACGCCGCCGGCGGCTGCGGCGAGGCCGACGCCACCGGCGCCCCGATGGCCGACGACGTGGCGCGCACCACGTTCATCCCCGCTGGCGACCACGGGCTGGCCACCCCGGCCGGCCTGGCCCACGCGCCCGACGGCGGCTTCTACGTGTCGAGCGTGTTCACCGGCGTGATCAACGAGTACGACGCCGACGGGCAGTTCGTGCGCACCATCCTCCAGCCGCCCGCCGGCGAGGCGCCGGGCGCCGAGCCGCTCTCCACCGGCAGCCCGCTGGGCATCGGCGTCGACGACACCGGCACCCTCTACTACGCCGACATCGGGATCGTGGTGAGCGACGACGGCGTGGGCCCCGGCGAGGAGACGGGATCGGTCCGCCGCATCCGCTTCGTGGATGGCGAGCCGCAGGCCCCCGAGGTGATGGCCGAGCCGCTCGCCTTCCCCGACGGCATCGGCGTCTGGCTGCCGGCCGGCTGATCGACCGATCCGGCCGCACCGCCTTGGGTACGGTCGTCGCATGGCCACCGGGCGTCCGCTCGCCGCAGCTGGGGCCCGGCGCGCCCGGCGGGGATGCGGCGCCGCGGCCCTGGCGCTGGCGGTGCTGGCCGCCCCGGCGTGCAGCTCCGACACCAAGCTGGCCCCGGCGGTGCAGGCGGCCTACGACCGCCTCGAGACCGACCCCCTGTGGCTCGCCGCGCCTCCGGGCTACGTGGAGCTCGAGGTCGTGGCCGCGGCCTGCCCGGCCACCGACGACGGCGACGGTCGCGAGACCCGGTTCCCGAGCCGTCGCCTCGAGACCCCGACGCCCCGGCGCTGGCGGCACCCGATCTCCTACTACCGCGACCGCGCCGAGGCCCAGGGGTGGACCGTCGGCCCCCTCGAGCGGGGTGGCGTCGCCGGCGACCAGCCCGACCGCCTCGACCTCGAGCTCACCAAGGAGGTCGAGGGCCACGTGCAGCACCTGCGGGTGGGGGTGCGGCGGACGGGGGACCGGGGGCTGCTCTTCCTCGACGGCGCCATCGACGACCTCGAGCTCTGTCCCGCGGATTGACCCCGGGTGACCGTCCGGCCACGAAGAGCGGTCTGTTCAGGTTGTGGTCGACTCGTCACCATCCGCGGTGACAGAATGGACGAATCGTACGCTTCGTAGCGATACGACGAAGGTCCAGAACACCCCATCCGCACCCCCCGACGGTTGACAACCCGCCCCACCGGCACCGCCCCCGCCGACCGACAGAGACGGTCGACGGGGGGACACCCCACCTCCCGACGGAGAGCGCACATGAGCCAGGACCACCCGATCTCGAGCCCGACGCCGGCCAGCAGCGCCGACGGCGGACTCGCCCTCGCCCGTGGTGCCACCCCCGACCAGCGCGCCGCCACCGCCGGCTCGCTCGACCACCTGCGTCCGCCGAGCGGCCGCCCCCAGGAGCTGCTCCCGGGCCACCGCCTCGTGCGGGTCACCGGCGGCGACGACTGGCTCAAGGCCGAGGCCTTCGTCTACGAGATGTACGTCAAGATCGGCTACACCGATCCGTCCCCCCGCCACCGGGTGGAGGAGCTGGCGCACTACGCCGACCGGTCGATCTTCAACGTGGTGATGGACGAGGACGGCAACGTCGTCGGCACGATCCGCAACATCTACGGCCGCTACGACGACCTGCCGGTCAACCAGTTCGACCGCACCGACCACGCCGACCCCGACCCGGTGTGCGAGCTGTCGTCGCTGGTGGTCGACCCCACCCAGCGCAGCACCGGCGTGATCGAGCACCTCTACCGCGCCGGCTGGCGCGACGCGTGGCGTTCGGGCAGCTCCGCCCTCGTCGCCCTCATCGACGACTGGCTCTTCGACGTGTTCCGCGAGACCTACCGCCTGCCGTTCCGCCGCATCGGCATCGGCCAGCACTACATGGGCAGCGAGCCGGTGCCGGTGGCCCTGCCGCTCGTGGCGCCGGCCTACCTCGACCACGTGCGGGAGAACCCGCACTTCTGGGCGTGGATCCTCGAGGGCATCCTGCCGTCGGAGGTCAACGACTGGAGCCTGCCCATCGTGCTGGTGGACCCCGAGCTGGAGCGCCGGCCCGGTGGCGTCGACGAGGGCGTGGCGCCCCCGGAGCGGTTCCCGATCGGGCCCGACCTCACCCGCTGATCTCGGCCCGCTCCAGCGCCTCGGCGCGCTCCACTCGCACCCGGCGGCGGATCCCGT
>JAHBSN010000173.1 GCA_019639095.1 Actinomycetota bacterium | reverse complement strand
ACGAGCGGGTCGACGGGGAGTGGTCCTACCTCCAGACCCTCCGGCACCTGGTGATGGCCACCGACCGCTGGATCGTGGCCCCGGTCCTGGGCGAGACCGACCCGTACCACCGCCTGGGCTGGCCCAACGACCCGCACGACGAGGTCCCGCCCGGCCTCTTCCTCCTCGACGCCCGCCCGTCGCTCGACGACGTCCTGGCCATCCGGCGCGATCGCATGGACCGCGTGGGCGCGGTGCTCGCCGAGGTCGACGCCGAGGAGCTCGCCCGCGTGGTGCCCGGGCCCTACGGCGGCACCACCACCGTGCTGCGCTGCGTCCATGTGGTGCTGCGGGAGGAGTGGTGGCACGACCGCTACGCCACCCGGGACCTCGCCATCCTCGCCGAGCGCCACGCCGATCCGTAGCGGCGCAGCCGCTCGGGTGCGGTCAACCGCCGAGGTGGGCGGCCAGGTTGGCCAGCGACGACGCCATGCCGACCGCGTGGTCCTCGGCCGTGATCCCCGCGGGCACGTCGGTGGCCACGATGTCGACCCGGGCGCCCTCGGGCACCGCCGAGACCGACCAGGTCATGGTCATGGTGCCGGCGAAGGCGGGGTCGTCGGACACGAAGTCCACCTCCTGCACCACCCGCTCCCCGGGCACCACCTCGGTCACCCGGGCCTCCACTACATCAGCGTCGGCCGACGCCTTGCCCGACCCGGCCGACGCGTCGGCGTAGGTGAGCACCAACCGGTACGAGCCACCCGTGCGGATGTCGACGTGGTCGAACCGCCCAGACATGCCGGCCGGCGGCAGCCAGGCCGCCAGCGCCTCGGGGTCTACGAGGGCGCGGAACACCCGGTCGGCGGGCGCGGCGATCAGGCGCGAGGCGGAGTCGGTTCGGGCCACGGCGAGAGCGTACGAGGCGTGTTGCCGCAGCCCGACCCGCCCGGAGGGTCGTGACCCACGACCCTGCGCCATCAGGCCGCGGCGTCGCCGTCTCGTGCTCGCACCCGGAAGACGGTCTTCGGCCTGCGCTCGGGCGGCGGAGGTGGTGGGAGCTTCTCGCCGCGGGCGACCTGGGGCAGGGGGTGGCCGTCGGGGTCGGTGACGTGGACCCGGCCGTCGTCGGGGGTGCGCCAGAGCGCGTAGCCGCCCTCGTGGACGGCCTTGTGGTGCCGGCGGCAGAGCAGGACGAGCTCGTGGAGGGCCGTGCGCCTCCCGCGCTCGTAGGGGACGGTGTGGTGGGCGTCGGCCCACCGGGCCGGGGTGTCGCAGCCGGGGAACACGCAGCCGCCGTCTCGGGCCACGAGCGCCTCGCGCTCGACGGGGGTCGGGTGGCGTCTGGTGTGGGCGACCCCGAGCGGGGTCTTCTTGCCGTCGAGGCCGAGGTGGACCACCACGTCGGTGACGTCGGCATCGCAGAGCAGCCGCTCGGCGAGGCCACGGCTGAGCGGCTGGTCCTCCCCCAGCACGCAGCGCCGGTGCAGGAGATCGGCCACAGCGTCGGCGGCGTCGCCGAGGAGGTCCTTGGCGTCCCAGACGATCGTGATCCCGGGCCGCACCCGCCCACCCCGGGTGGCTGCGGCCCTCGGACCGCCTCGACCAGCGGCGCCGCACGTGCAGCCGGTCGGAGGGTCAGGGGCCGGGCCAGCGGTCGGCTCGGGGCCAGCGGTCGGCTCGGGGCCGGCACTCGACGGGGCCGAGGGGTCCGCCGCCTCCTCCTCGGCCTCGGGATCGACCTCACCGTCGACGCCACCGTCGGCGGGTTCGGCGGTGGCCTCGGTGCGGCTCGCGAGCGGTGAGCCGTCGAGCAGGTCGGCCAGGATCAGGGCGTTCCGCTGGGACGTGGTGAGGCCATCGGCGTGCGACCACTCCCCTGAACGGAACCTCGCGTCGCGCTCGGCCTCGAGGGCCTCGGCCAGGCGCCGGCCGGTGATCACGTCGAGGTTGCCGTCGATGCGGAACCGTCCCAGGTACGTGGCCGACACGTGCAACCGGTTCAGCGACTCGTCCTCGCCCGGCTGCGGCCCGTCGTCCTTCCCGAGCGTGGCCAGCGCCAGGAGCCGCCAGTGCGCCAGCACCGTCTTGGCCTGGCGCACCGTGAGAGGCCGGACCTGCTCGACCAGCTCGGCCTCGTGCTCGGCGAACAGCCCCTCCACCCCGTCGCGCACCTCCACCAGGAGACACGCCTTCGTGGACCCCACCAGTGCCGAGCGCAGGGCCGACTCGACGTGGGGACACGCCGGCAGTTGGCGGCCCAACCCGACCAGCGCCTTCGCCCGGCCGTGCGGGAGCTCGGTGTGCGCCGCCAGCCACGACTCCACCGACCGAGCCCGATCCAGCTCGTGGAGCTGCCGCGATCGCATGGAGGCGAACCCCTGCGCCAGCACCGCCTCCACCTGGCCGAGCGCCGCGGTCACCCCGACCACGAGCTCCAGCACCTCGCCGTCGGTCAGGTCCGCGACCTCCACCGCGGCGCACGCCGCCGCCGCCCGGCCGAGGACCGCGAACGGGTCATCGCCCACGTCACCCGTGCTGTTCGCTCCGCCGTCCATGTCGATCACCGTATCGAACACACGTTCGATCACCAACCACATCCCTCGAGATTCCTCGATGGGTTTCCAGCGCCCTCGACCGCCGCCCCGGGGCGAGGAGGCGGCCGGGGTCGGCCGGGCGGCCGGGCGGCCGGGCGCGAGATCAGTCCGGGTCGATCGGGATGATGCCGAAGGTGGTGACCCCGACGACGTCGGACATCGCCACCGCACGATCGGGCTGGCCCACGACGAACGACCCGGTCTCCGTCGACGCCACCGTCCGCCCCGTGGCGATGTCGCGGAGCAGGTGGTCGCCGGACCCGCCGTCGACGGCCGCCCGACCCCCGGACACCAAGGGCGGCGCTTCGCTGGCCTGCTCGGTGCGCCAGGTCTCCTCGCCGTTGCGGCTCAGGTCGCGTGACCGCACGGCGCCGTCGAAGACCCACGTGACCAGGTGGTCGGCCGACAGGGCGACCGCCATCTCCTCGTCGTCCAGGGAGGCGATCTCCGCGGGGGCGGTGGCGCCCGCCTCCCACCGCAGCACCGACCCGCCGTCGACCCCGACCACCGCCCCGTCTGCGGCGAGGAAGACCCGGATGCAGCGTCGATCGAGGTGTCGGGTGACCTTCCCCTCGAGGTCGAGCAGGTCCACGCCACCGCCCCGGGCGACCGCCAGCCCGTCGGACCCCAGGTCGACGTCGTCCGCGTCGGAGCCCTGCACGATCACCCGGCCCGTGTGTGCGTCCCGCAGCTCGAAGTCGGCCACCGAGACGATGAGGACGCGTCCCCCCTCCACGTCGACGTGGCCGGTGAACGGTTCGTAGGCGAGGTCCGATCGCCAGAGCTCCCGACCGGAGTCCACGTCGTAGGCGCGGATGCGGGGGTCCTGCGGCGGGCCGTCGTCCTGTGGGGGCGTGCACATCCAGACGGACGCGCCGTCGGACACGCTGCCATCGGGGTCCGCCGCGCTCAGGTCGCAGTCGGTGGCGTGGTGCCATCGCATCCGCCCGTCCCCGACGTCGTAGGCGGCGAGCCCCACGCGCCGCTCCCCCGCCAGGCCCGGCTGCTCGATGTAGTTGAGCAGGACGGCTCCCTCGGAGAGCGCCGGCGCGCCGTACGCCGGCGTCCGGGTCCGCCACCACGTCCCCTCACCCGCGGCGTCGGGTTGACGCAGGAGGTCGCCCGGCGGGCCGAAGGGGCTGCCGGGCACCGAGGGTGCCGTCGCGCCCGAGCCCGCAGCGCTCGACGTGGTGCCCCCCGCCTCGTCGGGCCCGGTGCCGTGGCGGGAGCACCCGGCGGCCACCGCGGCCAGGACGGCGACCAGCGCGAACGCCCGCCGGAGCATCGCTCGTGGGCCCACCCCCCGCTGCACGCCGCCAGTCTGACCGGATGGAGCGTCGGGCGCTACCGCTGCGGACCTGCCTTGGGACCTGAGCGCACGAGCACGAAGGCACCTAGCATCTCGACGTGCGCTCGGTGCTCGCGTTGGCCCTCGGCGGGACCGCCCTGGTGGTGCTCCCCGGTTGCGATCCGAACGGCGACTTCGTGTTCGGCACCTACGACGCGGGAGGCCACACGGCGGTTCTCGACGCGTCCAGCGCGCTCGACGGCACCGACCCCCGCGGCACGCTCACCATCGAGGGCACCCTGTTCGGCCACGTCCGCTGCTTGCACGTGCAGGGTTCGCGGGCCGTGGTCGGCCTCGACCTCTCGCCCAGCATCGGTCTCAGCGCCCAGGCGATCGTCACCGACGTGGAGGCCCCGGGTACCGACGCCATCCGCCTGTCGCCCACCGGCCTCGATGCTGGCGACGTGTGCGACGCACAGCTCGAGCCCGGTCCGGCCCAGCCCGGCAGCTTCCTGGTCCACGACCGGACGAGCTAGACGACCCTGCCATCCTCGTGAGGCGCCGGCCATGAGCAGCGACACCGTCCGCTCCTACCTCGAGCAGACGCTCCACTACTTCGATCGTCCGCACACCGGTCAGCCCACGGCTGATCTGGTCGGGCCGTGGGCGTGGCGCGGGGCCGACCTCGCCGCCGACCCGCACGCCTGGTGCCGCCCGTTCACCGACGTCGAGCTCGCCGAGCTCGGCGCCGCATCGCAGCGCGTCGTCGATTCGGGCGCACCCCTGGAGACGCTGACCAAGGACGACGTGCCGCTCGGACCGGCCGAGGCGTCGGTGGCGGCCTGGCGGACCGAGCTCGCCGACGGCCGCGGCTTCCTGCTCCTGCGCGGCGCACCGGTGGAGGCGTGGGGCCCCCAGCGGTCCGAGGCGGCGTTCTGGGTCCTCGGCCTCCACCTCGGCGCCCCCGGCTGCCAGGACGTCGACGGCCGGCTGCTCGGTCACGTGACCGACGAGGGCGGCGCCGATGCGGGGACCCGGTCGTACCGGACCAACCGCAACATCCGCTACCACTGCGACGCCGCCGACGTGGTGGGCCTGCTCTGCCTGGCCACGGCCTCGGCCGGCGGCCTGTCCCGACTGGCATCGTCGGTGACCGTGTTCAACGTGCTGCGAGCCGAAGCACCCGACCTGGCCGCCCGGTTCTTCGAGCCGTTCGAGCTGGACACCCGAAGCGACGACGTCGGGTCGACCACGGTGCCGATCGAGCCGTGCCGCTTCGACGGCGTCCGCCTGCGCACGTTCTTCCACGCGGACTACTTCGGGTCGGCCGACCGCCACCCGGGCGTCACCCTGACCGACCTCGACCGCGCCGCGCTGGCGGCCTACGAGGAGACCGCCGAGCGACCCGAGATCCGCCTGGACATGGAGCTGGCCGTGGGCGACGTCCAACTGGTGTCGAACCACTCCACCATCCACGCCCGAACCGCGTACGACGACGACGGGACCGACGGGAGGCGCCACCTGTTGCGCCTCTGGCTCTCGCTCGACCGAGGCTGAACCCGGTCGGGCTGAGCCCCGACCGCACGCGCCGACCCACAAGGATGTGCCGATGACGTCGCCCGATCTCCGAACTCGCCGGCTCGCCGTCCTCGAGCGCCACTTCCAGGCGGAGGTCGATCACGACTGGGACGCCGTCCTCGGCACCTTCCTCGACGTACCGCGCTACGAGATCGTCCCGACCGGCCAGATCCACGAAGGCGCCGAGGAGGTCGTCGCGTACCACCGCGCCCAGCGGACGGCGTTCCCCGACCAGCGCCACGAGCACGTCCGGTTCCACGTGGCCGAGGACGCGGTCGTTGCGGAGTTCGACCTCCTCGGCACGAACACCGGCGAGTTCATGGGGCTGCCTCCCACCGGCAAGGCGTTCCGCGTCGCCGTCATCGCCGTCTTCGCGTTCGACGGCGATCGCATCACCAACGAGCGCGTCTACCTCGATGGCGCCAGCCTCCTCCGCCAGATCGGACACGAGGACCTCCTGCCGCTCATCGGCGTCGAAGGCTTCACCGCAGCTTCGATGAGGTGACCGCCGCGGCCGAGTGGGACCGCTCACCCGCACCTGCCTGATCGCCGGAACAGCCACGACCACTAGCGTCAAGTGTCCGGGGCACACAGCCCGTCTGGCGTCGCACCAGACACCGCTCCTTCACCCCCGGGCCACTAGCTCAACTGGCAGAGCGTCGGACTTTTAATCCGCTGGTTCAGGGTTCGAGTCCCTGGTGGCCCACCCATCTGAGACCTGCCGCTTCCTACTCGAACAGCTAGCCTTGGCGCACCCTCGCTCTTCGGGGGCGCCCAAGGCTACCCCTCGGCCAACCCGTCGCTCAGTTGGGCGGGGCGCTCGAGATGGCATCCACCAGGTCACCGATCTTGGCATCGGGCATGGCTCTCGCGATGTCCGCCTGGCTGACCATGCCGATGAGATCGGTGCCGTTGATGACTGGCAGCCGGCGTACGGCGTGGTCCTTCATCGTCCGGATCGCCTCCTCGGCGCTGTCATCGGCTCCGATCGTCACGACCTCGTCCTCGTCGATCAGCTCGGCGAGACGCACCGACTGGGCGTCTCGGCCTGCGGCGAGGACCTTCAGGGCGAGGTCGCGGTCGGTGATCACGCCCTGGAGGCGACCCGCACCGTTGCACACGGGAACCGCACCGATGTCCTCGCTCGCCATCCGCTGCGCAGCGTCGGCGGCGGTGTCGTCCTCTCGGCAGTAGGTCGCATCGGGGGTCATGATGTCTCGAGCAGTGCTCATGGCGTTCCTCCTGGTTGCTGGGTAGGTGTTCAGGTCTTCTTGGCGGACGCCTTGCCGCCCTTTCGACCAGCGGCCTTGTGCTGTGCGGTGGTGCCGCCCTGCTTGGCGCTGCCGCCCTTGCCGGACTGCTCCCCGCCCTTCTTCGACGCGTCGGGGCTGTTGGCGATCTTGGCCGCCCGCTCCTTGGACATGCCCTTGTCCTTGAGGGCCTCGTACTGCTTCTCGTCCTTCACGTTGGCGGACTTGCTCGGCATCGGCAGCACCTCCTGTACTCCACCTCGCTACCCGGTGACCGCCTCGACGAATCAACCGCGAGCACGGTGGCCGACCTGCCCGCCTGCGCCGGCGATCCGCCAGGCTTCTCATGGTCGAGACCGAGGCCAGGTGGTCGGGATGGCGGCGAGCGCGAGGATCTGGTGGGCGAGGCTGCCGGGACGGCATTCGATGTCCACCTCGACCCCGGTTCGTCGGGCGCTGTCGAGGCTGGTCCGAATGGCGTGGATGGCTGCGCTGGAGAGCATGGTCACGTCTTCGAGGTCGATGGTGAGATCGGGGGCGCCAGGTGTGGTGCTGAGCTCGAGCTGCGCTTCGAGCTCGCCGGTCACGCTGGTGTCGACCACGCCGCGGACGTACAGGATCGATCGGGCGGGAGCGTGCTCGACGTACACGTCGAAGAGTGAGTCCGCCTGGGTGGGCGGGCGCGGCTCCATGCCTTGCGCCTGCTTCCACGGGCGGAGTTCGACGGTGACCGTGGTCCCGTCCTTCGACGGATCGACCACCGTGGTGTCGGCGAGGTGCTGCACGATCGCCAGGCCGAGGCCCCGGCTCGTGCTGGGCTCCGAGGGTGGTCGCCACCGGCCGCGGTCGGAGACCGTGATGGTGGCGACGCCGTCCTGGCTCAGCGCCACATCGACGGCGATCGGGCCGGCGGTGCCGAGGTAGGCGTGCTCGGCTGCGTTGTCGCAGAGCTCGGTGACGATCTGATCGAGCACCTCGCCGGAGGTGGCGTCGAGCTGGCCCGGGCGAAACCAGTTGCGAACCGCTGCGCGGCCGTCGGCGCCAGGCGACGGACGCGAGTCGACCTCGAGGTGCAGCGGTTCCGGACGGGGTCGACGCTCCAGGGCCAGGAGGGTGATGTCGTCGCTCGAGCCCGTGTAGCGGGTGAGCCGCTCGAGCGTCTGGGTGGTGGCCCGATCCACGGGACTCGCCGCGGAGAACACCGGCATGAGCCGATCAGCGACCGCTTCGGAGGCCATCTGGAGGAGCTCGACGGTTCCGGCCGTGGCGTTGGTGCCGGGCCGTTCGACGATGCCATCGGTGTAGAGGAGCAGCACGTGGCCCAGGGCCAGGTCACCGTCGATGACCGCCCGCTGCCGGGCGGTGCCGACCGGGCCTTGGCCGCTCGGCTCGAGGAAGCGGCTCCCGCCCTCGGGGTCGAGGACGAGGGGAGGCGGATGGCCGGCGGAGCAGTA
>JAHBSN010000172.1 GCA_019639095.1 Actinomycetota bacterium | reverse complement strand
GAACGTCGTCGAGGCACCTGATGCCCAGGTGGCACGGGTGCAGGTGACCGACGCGTTGCCGGCGTTGCTGCAGGACCAGCCGCCGCCCGAGGCGTTGACGCTGACGAACGTGACGCCGGGAGGGAGGGTGTCGGTGACCGAAACGGTCGATGCGGCCGAAGGGCCGTTGTTGGACACTGCGAGCTGGTAGGCGATGGCACCACCGGCAGTGACGCTTGCCGGACCGGACTTGGTGACCGACAGGTCGGCACACTGGGCGCCACCGCTGACGCCGGGGATGTTCGTGATAGCCGTGGTCGAGGTCGTGCCGACGGCACCGGGGCTGGAGCCGTACTGGAGGTTGCCGGAGGTGGTGATGCCGTTGGAACCAGCGGCGACAGATGTAGAGGTCGGGGCGGAGGACGTGATGATCGCGCCGCCGCCGCCACCGCCGCCGCCACCGCCGAGGCCGCCCTCACCGCCGGAGCCGCCCGACGAGCCGGCGGCGTTGACGCCGAAGCAGTTGGTGGCGCCGGCACCACCGGCACCGGAGCCGCCGTGGCCGTTGAGGCCGTTGAAGCCCGCACCGCCGGAGATGCCGGCGTAGGCGAAGCCGCTCCAGCTGGGCGTGGTGCCCGGTGCGCCGGCGTTGCCCGGGTTGGGCTCGATGGCGCCGCCCCGGCCGGGCGAGCCCTGCTTGCCGTCGCAGAAGCCACCGGCGCCGCCGGCCCCGCCTTGGGCGGCCGGCTGGCCGCCGCCGATGCCGCCGGGGGACCCGTTGTCGGCGAAGAAAAGGCCCGAGTTGCCGCCGCCGCCGCCGTAGCCGGCCCAGCGGGCGTCGGCCTGCGACGAGTTCACGCACGGCACGCCCACCACGTTGTAGGGCGAGCCGTTGTAGGTGGCCGTGCGCACCGGCGCCCCGACCCGGTTGTTGACCGAGGCCGTGCTCGACGCCACGCCGTTGCCGCCCAGGCAGGCGTCGCCCTTCGGGACAGCAGCGGTGCCGTTCTGCCCGTTCCTACCCGGGGAGGACAACACCTGGGAGTAGTCCAGCATCACGGTGGCGCCGCCGTCGATCACCAGAGCGAAGGTGCTCGAACCGGGGGTGGTGTTGGCCGGACCGGACTGGATGCCCATCTGGCGGAACTTCTGCAGCTTCTTGCCCGTGATGCGATAGCCGATGCCGTTGGTGCCGGTGGCCGGGCCGACGACCTTGGAGGTGATGGGCAGCTTGGTGCCTCGCAGCCAGCCGTTGTTGAGGTCGTGGCCGCCGGTCATGGTCCGGTTGTCGGCGTAGTTGGCACCCGACACCACCACCGCCTCCTGGAAGTTTCCGGTTGCCACCTGGATCTCACCGCGGTTCTCGGCTGCCGAGACCAGCAGGGCGCGGGTGACGGTGGCCACGGCGGTTCCGGGCGTCAGGCCGTTGTTCGCATCGTTGCCGCCGCTGGCCGCCGGTTTCACGAACACCGAGTCCTCCGGGTACCAGTCGACCCAGAAGGGGAAGCCATTGCTCCCGCCGTAGGCCTTGGGCGTCGACGCTCCGGACTGCAGCTGGGTGTACACCCGGTACTCGCCGCCGGCCGCCATGACCTCGCCGGGACCCACCCGGAGCGGGAGCCTCCAAACGTTGGAGCTGTACTGGCCGCTCACGAAGGTCTTGGAGGAGGCGGTGAACGAGCACGTGGAGTAGTCCACCGTGCTCGGGCATGTGAGCCACTTCCCGGTCTGCATCTGCTGCACGCCGAACTTCACCGTGAGCAGCGGAGGTCCGTCGAGGCCGCCGGCCAGGGTGAGTTGGTCGGTGAAGCGGGCTTCGATGCCCCGGCTCTGACCGGACCCCGTGGTGTGCTCGTAGAGCATGGTGTTGTCCCGCTGGCGGGTGGCCGCCGAGCCGTAGACCTTGCCCACCTCGAGCGGAACGCCGGCACCGAAGGCTCGGCGCTGGGCCGCCACGCGATAGCGGTATCGGCCATCCACCTCGAGCTGGCAGCGGTACTCGTCGCAGGGCGAACCCATCGCCCCGATGGACGGATCGTACGGACCGTGCACGGTGTCGGCCCCGATGGCGCCCGGGTAGCCGACCTTCTCGGCCACGATGGTGGCCTTGCCGTTGGTGGCGGCCACGCCGGGCACCGCGTTGGAGCAGGCGCGACGGACGATGTCGATGTCGACGCCGTTGCCAGTGACCCAGTAGCTCACGCGGGTGGACACGGCCGTCGCCGAAGGCTGGGTGGTGGTGTTGAGGGTGATGAGCAGGGTGCCGCCGCCCGAGGGCGAGGTGTCGCAGGTGGCCCCCGAGCGAGATGCGCCGGTGGCATCCACCGAGGCCACGTCGTTGCTGAACCGGAAGGCGAGCTGATCTCGGCTGGCCGAAGCGTTGAGGCTCGCGCCGGTGATCTCCGACACTCGGAAGCCAGCCGAGAACGCCATGGCCATCGGGACCACGATCACCCCCAGTACCGCCACGCTCACGAGGATCTCGATAATCGTGAAGCCGACCTCGCCCCAGGTGGCGTGGCGTGCCGCCCGGCGAGGGCGCAAGGACAGATGATGCGAGATCGTACGGTTCTTCATGTCAGCACGGCCCCAGATCGGCGTTGTCGTAGGTACCCGGGCAGCGCTGGTCCCGCTTCACGATGACCAGCGTGTCGATGACCCGGTCGCGGCGAGGACCGGAGTCGAGGCGGACGGTGATCTCCTGCATGCCCCTGTCGACCCAGATGGTGTCCTCACCACCCGAGATCGTCTTGACCCGCTTCGAGGTGTAGTAATTGCCGTAGCAGTAGCTGGTGGCGGTGCCTTCGTCCCAGCTCGCGTTCGTGAACACCGGCCCCGACGCATTGAAGGTTCCCGTGAAATAGCGGATCTTCGTGATGGTTGCGGTGTAGCCGGTGGGCAGCAGACCGCTACTGGATTGGATCAGGTCGTAGGCACCGCTCCACGCCGCACACGGCTTGTACGTGTAGGACTGCTGCGGGTAGTAGCTCGGCGGCGGATTCGCGGGCGGATCGATGGCCGGCTGGAGCAGCGCCTCGGCCTGCGCCTGGACGGCGATGCTGGCTCGAGTGCGCTGCTGGTTCTTGTCGGAGATGTTGGTGGAGGTGAAGATCGCGCTGAGGATGGCCACGAAGCCGGTGCCCAGCAGCACCACCGTGAACATGACCTCGATCAACGTCTCACCGCGAGCCGACGCCGCGCGACATCCGGCCAGCCGATCGGCCCGCTGGGCCCGGACGTGGCTCCACCTGATCACGTGGGCTCCCGCACGCCCTGGAGCACGCCGTACATCGCCGAGATCAGCGCCACAGCCACGAAGCCGACGATGCCGCCCATGAAGATCACCACCGCCGGCTCGAACAGGTCGGTCAGCCGCTTGAGCTTGTACTCGGTCTCCCTGGCATAGAAGTTCGCCGCAGAGTCGATCTGCTGGTCGAGCGTGCCGGTCTCCTCGCCCACCCGGATCATCTGGATGGCGGCGAGCGGGAACAGGTCGGTGCGCTGGAGCGGTCCGGCGACGCCCTCGCCCTCGAGCATCTCGTCGCGCGCCACGCGCAGCTCGCGCTCGAACACGGCGTTGTTGGTGGACTCGATGGCGGCGGCCATCGTCTCGGGCAGCGGCACACCGGCGCGCATCATCGCGCCGATGATCCTGCAGAAGCGCTCGACGGCCGAGT
The DNA here is from genome assembly GCA_019639095.1 of Actinomycetota bacterium. Lineage (GTDB taxonomy): Bacteria > Actinomycetota > Acidimicrobiia > Acidimicrobiales > Iamiaceae > Aquihabitans. The sequence goes on along the minus strand of JAHBSN010000172.1, from coordinate 4,545 downwards.
ACTGGAGGATGGGTCCGATCACCGGGATGGCCATGAAGGCCTTGGTGCGGGCGACGCGAGCGTTGGTGTTGCGGGAGATGGCCATGTTGCCGACGATCAGCAGCACGATGACCGCAAGCATCAACCACCAGTAGCTGGAGAAGATGTGGGAGAACCCCAGCAGCATGCGGGTGGGTAGCGGCAGCTCGGAATCGAGCTCCTCGAAGAAGTCGACGAACTTGGGCAGCACGTAGGCCACCATCACCACCATGGTGAGCACGCTCATCACGCCCACCACGGCCGGGTAGGTGAGCGCCGACTTCACCCGGGACCGGGCCTCCATGTCCCGCTCGATGTAGATGGCGAGCTGGTCCAACACGGTGTCGAGCTGGCCGGTGAGCTCGGCGGAGCGGAGGATGCCCAGGTAGTAGGGCGGGAAGACCGAGGCGTGGGGGGTGAGGGCCTCGGAGAACGGCACGCCGCCCTCGAGCTGCTCGCGCACCTCCGAGAGGATCGACTTGAACCGCTTGTTGCCGGTGCCCTCCTCGACCACCTGCACGGCGTCGATGATCGGGATGCCGGTTCGCACGAAGGCGGCGATCTGGCGGGAGAAGTGCATGACCTCCTGCCGCGGCACGCGCTCCGGGGAGATCTCGATCTGGGCGAAGCCCTTCTTCTCCCGGATCTTGACGACCCGGAGGTTCTGCCGCAGCAGGTCGTTCTCGGCAGAGGTGATGGACACCCCTTCGATGGAAGCCTTCACCTGCTTCCCGTCGCCGGTCACTGCCGTGTACTTGAACGTGGCCACTGCGTCTCCCCCGAGTCAGGCCCACCCGCATAGGTAGTTTGGCCTACAGAATATAGATCGTTCGCATCACTTCGGCAATCGTGGTGACATCATCTGCCACGAGCCGGAGCGCCTGGTCTCGCATGGGCACCATGCCCTGCTCCACCGCGAGCTTTCGGATGTCGTCCACCGAGGCGTTGCGAACCACGAGCTCGCGCATCTCATCGGTGATCTGGAGCACCTCGTACACGCCGATGCGGCCCACGTAGCCGGTGCCCGAGCAGACCGAGCAGCCGTGGCCCTTGTGGAACACGTCGCGGGGCTTGCCGCCCGCCCGCTCGTAGAAGGCCATGTCCTCCACGGTGGGCTCGTAGGGCTCGAGGCACTCGGTGCAGCTGCGCCGGATGAGGCGCTGGCCCACCACCGCGAGCATCGACGACGCCAGCAGGAACGACTCGATGCCCATGTCGAGGAAGCGGTGCAGCGCCGCCACGGCGTCGGTGGCGTGGATGGTGGAGAGCACGAAGTGGCCGGTGAGGGCGGCCTGGATGGCGATGCGAGCCGTCTCGACGTCTCGGATCTCGCCCACGAGGATGGCGTCGGGGTCCTGGCGCAGGATCGAGCGGAGCCCGGCGGCGAAGGTGACCCCGGCCTGCTCGTGGATGCCGATCTGGTTGATGGTGGGGAACGTGTACTCCACCGGGTCTTCCACGGTCATCACGTTGATCTCGTCGCTGTTGATGGCCATCAGCGACGCGTAGAGTGTGGTGGTCTTGCCTGAGCCGGTGGGACCGGCGCACACAACCATGCCGTAGGGCGAGCGGATGATCTCGCGGTAGAGCGCGGCGGTGTCCTCCGGCATCCCCAGGGTGGACACGTCGTAGAGGGCCCGGCTCTTGTCGAGCAGGCGGAGCACCGTCTTCTCGCCGTGCACGGTGGAGGTGGTGCTGACGCGGATGTCGAGCGGCGCTCCGTCGACCACCGTCTCGATCTGACCGTCCTGAGGCCGGCGCCGCTCGACGATGTTCATGTCGGCCATGATCTTGATGCGGCTGACGAGCGCCTGTGACATGGACTGCGGGAGCGAGAGCACCTCGTGCAGGGCGCCGTCCACGCGGTTCCGCACGCGCACCCGGTCGCCCATCGGCTCGATGTGCACATCGGAAGCACGGTCGCGCACGGCCTGGGTGAGGATCTGCGACACCACCTGCACCACGGGGGCGTTGGCGTCGACCTCGTCGGCCGCCGGGCCGGCCTGCGTGCCCCGGCCCTGGGCCCGGGCCTCGAACACGCGCACGGCGTCGGTGACCGCGGACGCCGAGCTGTAGGCCCGCTCCAGGGCGGCCTCGACCTCGCCCTCGGTGCCGAGCACGAGGGTGACCGGCATGCGGACGGTGCCCTCGAGCTCGCCGAGCAGGCCCTGCTTGGCCGGGTCGGAGATGGCCACCAGCAACTTGCCGCCGCTCATCGACAGCGGCACGGCCCGCAGGTCTCGGGCCTGCGGCTCGGGCAGGAGGCCCACCGCCCTCGGGTCCACGGAGCTGCGGCCGACGGCGCCGACCTTGATGTCGAACTGCTGGCCCAGAGCCTCGGCCCGGGCCTCGTCGGTAAGCGATCCGGCGTTCACGAGGACCTCGCCGAGGCGCTCGCCGGTGTCCTTCTGGGTGGTCAGCGCGGCGTCGACCTGCTCCTGGCTGACCGCGCCGCGCTCCACGAGGATCTCGCCCAGCAGTCCCTCGGGCGTGAGGGTGCGCGACGGCGTGAAGTCGAGGTCGTCGGGGGTGGCGCCCGCCGGGCGATCACCGGCCGGGCGACCGTCGGCCGGGGCGTCCAGCGTGTCGACCGTGCTGGTGACCGCGTCGTCGCCGTGGGCCGACGCGACGAGGCCGCTGTCCTTGGCCTTCTGGCGCCTCAGCACGACGGAACCCCACTCGGCCCGACGACGACGTTGGTCATTGATCCCCCCGAATCTCCGCCAGCGAGCTGCCGGACCGACGACACGTGGCGAGCAGCGTACCCGAGAACATGCTCGGTTCTCCCGCGGAGCCTCGGCGCCAGCAGGATGGGACCGTGGCGACCGGTCGTGACGAGGGGTACGGAGCGCGCCAGGGGGCGCGCACCACCCAGCGCCGCGGGCGCATGACGGCCGCCCGCCACGCCGTGCTGGCCGAGCTGGGGCCGGCGTGGCTGCTCGACCCGGCCGACGCCACCTCGCCGGCGGCGCTGACCAGGGCGTTCGGGCGGCAGGCGCCGCTGGTGCTGGACATCGGGGCCGGCAACGGGGAGGCCACCCGGGCCTGGGCCGAGGCCCACCCCGACCACGACGTGCTGGCCGTCGAGCTGCACCGGCCCGGGCTGGCCCGACTGGTGCGGGACCTCCACGACGCCGGTCCACCCAACGTGCGGGCCGTGGAGGCCGACGCCCTCCTCGTGCTCGAGGCGATGCCGCCCGGGTCGCTGGCCGGCCTCCGGGTGCTGTTCCCCGACCCCTGGCCCAAGCGCCGCCACGTGGGTCGCCGCCTCGTCGACCCGGCGTTCGTGCGCCTCGCCACCGACCGGCTCGCGGTGGGCGGCTGGCTCCACGTGGCCACCGACTGGGACGACTACGCCCAGCAGGCGCGCGCCTCGCTCGCCACCGAGGCGCGCTTGGAGCCCGTGGTCGACGAGGTCGACGAGATCGACGGAGCGGTGGCCGACGAGGATGGCCACCGGCCGGGGTGGGACGGCCCTCCTTGGCGGACGCAGCGGCCCGAGCGCCCGGTCACCGCCTACGAGCAGCGCGGCCTCGACGCCGGCCGGTCCATCGCCGACCTCGTGGCGCTCCGCCGCTCCTGAGGTCGACCAGGGTCAGGGCGCGTCGTGGGCCTCGGCGCTCGCCGCCGCCTCCTGGCGGGCGAGCTCCTCGAGGGCGTCGGCCAGCTCGGCCGGGTCGATGGTGGGCGAGGGCGCCTTGACCCCGGGGCCGCCATCGGCGCGCTCCCAGCCCACGCCGGGCACGAAGCGGCGGATCACCTTGGCCGGCACGCCCGCGATCACGGCGTGGTCGGGGATGTCGCCCCGCACCACCGAGCCGGCGGCCACCACCACGTTGCGCCCGAGCGTGGTCCCGGGCAGGACCACCGTGCCGTGGCCGATCCAGGTGCCCGAGCCGATGCGCACCGGATCGTGGGCGCCGAGCTGCTTGCCGATGGGCGTGTCGGGGTCGCCGTAGCCGTGGTTGGCGTCGGTGACGTAGATGTCCTGGCCGAACCAGACGTCGTCGCCGATCTCGATCGACTGGTGGGCCACGATCCCGCAGCGCATGCCGATCACGCAGCGGTCGCCGATCACGAGGGCTCGGGGCGGGACCGTGTCCTGGTCGGGGTGGTACCCGGCGGCGAGCGTGGCCCACATGTTGACGAGCGTGCCCCGGCCGATGTGGATCTGGCGCTCGCCGTAGATGGTGGCCGTGGGGAACCCGATCACGCTGCCGGCGCCGAAGTTGCCGAACGCCTCGGCGGCGGCGGTGCCGGGGGCGATGGCACCGGCCACCCGGAGTCGGCCCCACCCCCACTGGATTGCGGCGTTGGCGGCGCGGTGGACCCGCAGGGCGAGGGGGCGAGGCAGCACCGCGGCAGCGTACCCACGCCTGCCTTTCCCTCTCGGACGCGAAGTCCCTAGCCTTGCCCCCGATGGAGGTGCAGCGGTGACCGATCTCGTGACCCCGGAGCCGGCGGCCGACGTCGCGAGGTGCCCGTTCCCGCACGGGGCCGCACCCGCGGCGCCCGAGGTCCAGGAGC
>JAHBSN010000171.1 GCA_019639095.1 Actinomycetota bacterium | reverse complement strand
ATCTGGGGTCGCCAGGCGCCGGGTTGGCCGTCGGTCGTGCGGACGCTGATCGACGACGGCACGGTCACGTTGGTGGCGCTCCCACCGGTGATGCGGTTGAACCGCCCGGCGGCGTAGATCCAGTCGCCGCGGGTCTCGAGGGCCCGCACGAGCGCCCGCTCGGTGGATCCCACGCGGGTGACGCTGGCGCGCCACGTGGTGATGACCGCACCGGTGGTGGGGTCGAGGGCGGCCAGGGCGCTGGTGTCGGGGGCGCCGTCCACGTTGGTGAAGTCGCCGCCCACCACGAGCTTGCCGTCGGGGGTCATCACCATGTCCCACACCCGCCCGTCGAGTCGGGGCCGGAAGGTGGAGATCCAGTTGCCGTCGAGGTCGAACGCGGCCAGGAACGGCTGGGCGACGGGCGTGGCGCCGGGGCCCTGCTGGACGCCGGTGAAGCGGCCGCCCACGTAGACCCGATCGCGGAACACCCGGATGTCGAGCACCGTGGTGTTCCAGGGCTCCACCACCGCCTCGCCGGTGTGGTCGTAGCCCACCACGCCCCACGGCATCACCTCGTTGCGGGCCTTGAGCAGCCCGGGCTTGGCCTCGGCGCTGAAGCCGGCGGCGGGGATGGGCGTGTAGCCGGCGGACTGGTTCGAGATGCGGGGCCGCAGCCACACCCGGGTGAACGGGATCGGGCTGCCCTCGCTGCCGTAGGTCCAGAGGTGGTTGCTGGCCGACGAGCTGCCACCGCCCACCCCCGAGCCGAAGCTGAAGCCCTGCTGGTAGTTGTGGCTGGACCACGCCATCGTGAACATCCGGCGCTGGTTGTTCTGGCCGCTCAGCTGGTTGGTGCTCTGGCCGGCCACGCTGGCGTTGGTGTCGCGGGCGTTGGAGCCGTTGTAGGTGCTGCCGTCCACCCGCACCCGGTTGAGCAGCTGGCCGGCGTCGAAGCTCCACTTCCACGAGGTGAGGCGCGGGAAGAGCCGGTAGTCCTGCCTGCTCGAGCCCGACGAGTCGAGCGAGCGCTCGAGGCGGATGCCGTCGACGTTGGCGGAGAGGTCGGCGCCGCCGAGCAGGCCGTTGATCGTGTCGGTGTCGAGGGCCGCCGGAGCGAACGCTCCGGGTCCGTCGACGGTGGTGCGCACGGTGGTGGGGCTGCCCTGTCCGCTCGGGTGGAAGGTCCAGCCGTTGCGCCCGCGACCCACCAGCACCCAGCCGCCGCCGTCGGTGTCCATGTCGCAGTAGTACTGGGCGGGTCGGTCGAGCTGGGCCGTCCACAGCCAGTAGGTGCCCGTGGCGCTGGCGGGGTGCTGCTGCTTGATGCCCCAGCACGACGCGCCCGCGGTGGCCGCGGTCGTGCCGTCGCCCGGCGCCGCGGCGGCAGCGGAGGCCCGATCCGAGCGGAGCGCGGCGGTCACCGGCACCACCCCGAGCAGCCCGAGGACCACCAGGGCAGCGACGGTCCAGCGACGGTTGGTGGCGCGCGAGGGGGCAGCAGGGTCCATCGCCCACCATCGGCCGGCCCGGGCCGATGGCGAGGGTCCCGGAGCGAGATCGGGCCGAACGGCCCACCCCGCACCGGGGCTCGCTACGGCAGGCCGGTGACCTTGAGGTCGAAGCCGGCGGTGGGCTGCGACTTCCAGTTGAGGTGCAGCTCGGCGGTGATGGTGTTGACGCCGTCGTGGAACGCCGACGCCGGGATCTCGACGTGCACCGGCACCCGGCGCTGCGACGCGGGCGTGGCCGTCGATGCGTAGGTGCCGTTGGTGATGACGCCGGCCGGCAGGTTCTCCCGGGCCACCTCCACGCCGTTCACGTAGATGGCCACCCCGCCGTTGCGGATCAGGTCGAGGGCGAACCGGGAGAACTGCGCCGGGTTCGAGATGGCCACGGTGGTCCGGTAGTAGGACGTGAGCGGCCGGGGGGCGGGCGAGGTGGTGATCACGGTGCCCTTGGGGGAGTCGCCGAAGCCGAACTCACCCGGACCCGCGGCCCACGAGCTGTCGTCGTAGCCCTCGGCGTTCCACGCGCCGGCCGGTGCCCCGCTGGGGTACAGCCACCTCCAGGTGCTGCCGAAGGGCACGTACACCGTCTCGGTGGCCGGGATCGTGGTGGGCGGCGTCGTCGTGGTGGTCGTCGTGGTCGTGGTGGTCGTCGTGGTCGTGGTGGTGGGCGGCGCGGCCGTCACGGCCGTGGAGGCGCCCAGGTTGCCGCCGGCATCGAACGCGGCCACGACGTAGTCGCCGGGGTCCTGAGCCGTGGCCGACCCGTCGGTGAACGACGAGGCCCCGGCGTCGACCACCGCGAGCGGCGACCCGCCCCGGCTCACGAGGTAGCCGGCCACGGCGTCGTCGTCGGTGGACGGCGTCCAGGACAGCTCGGCTCCGGCGCCGGTCAGCACGGCGGTGAGCACGGGCGACGACGGCGCCTGCGTGTCGCCGTTGTCGCCACGGGTGGTGGCCTCGAGGTCGAAGAACACCTTGCCCGAGCCGGCCCGCCAGCCGTGCACCTCCACCGCCAGGGTGTTGGCGCCGGTGCGCAGGAGGCTCCCCGGCACCTTGAACGGCTTCGCCTGGAGGTCGGTGCTGCCGCCGACGTAGCCCGAGGCCACGGTGGAGGACGTGATGGTGCCCGCGGGCATGTTCCAGCGGCCGGCCTCCACGCCGTTGACGTAGAGCACGGCGCCCTGGGTGAACTTGCCCTGGAGCTCGAGCGACTTGACCGCGCTCGCGTCGGCCACCTGGAAGGTGCGGCGGAAGTAGGTGGTGGTGGGCCGGGTGGCGCCGATGGTGGTGGTCTGGGTGCCGCCCCAGCCGAGCACCGCCGGCCCCGAGGCCCAGGAGGCGTCGGCGAAGGCGTCGTTGCGCCACGCCGTGCCCTGGTTCGAGCCGTCGTCGAGGTACTTCCAGGTGGAGCCGTAGGCGATCGGGGTGTCCAGCTTGGTGACCGGACCGCGGACGGCGATCGGGGCGGGGCTGGCGGAGCGGTTGCCGCGGATGTCGCTGGCGCGCACGGTGTACTGCAGGGCCCCCGCCGCTCCGTTGTCGATGGTGTCGGTGAAGGTGGTGCCGTACTGCGTGGCGATGATGCGGTCGTTGCGGTAGATGTCGTAGGTGACCGAGCCGCTGTCGTCGCTCGATGCGCCCCAGCTGAGGTTCACCTTCTCGTCGGCCACGGTGGCCTTGAAGTCGGTGGGCGTGCTCGGTGGGGTGCTGTCCTCGGGGCAGAACCGGGCGAAGCCGCCGAGGTAGTCGATGGCGGCGTTGCCGGAGTAGGCGCCGCGGGTGTAGTCGCCGCCGATCCAGAGGCACGTGCGGCTGTCCATGGCCACGCCCCAGAGGCCTTCGTCGTTGTTGCCGCTCAGGCCGTTGGGCCACCACGACGGGTCGTACTCGAAGGTCTGGGCGTTCCAGCGGCCGACGCTGCGGATGTTGTCGACGGCTCGGAAGCCCGACGGGCTCGAGTAGTTGTTCGTGCCGGAGTACGTGTAGTTCCAGCAGTGGCACCCGGCGTAGATCCAGCCGTCGATCACCTCGATGGCCTGGAAGTCGCCGCCGCTCTTGGTGATGTGCGAGTCGATCCGGGTGGTGCGGGTGGGGTCGTAGAGCTGGAGGCTGTGCTGGCTGCCGCCCACCACCGGGTTGCCGCCCACCTCCGCCACCGCCTGCTGGTACGCCTTGGTGCCGCTGCCGGTGGAGGGCTGGAACGCCCCGATGCCGGCCACGGGCGTGCCGTCGGCGATGTTGGTGACGGCGTGGTAGGCGTGGGTGGTGTTGCCGTTCACGGCGTTGAAGTAGCCCGCCATGTACACCCGCGTGCCGTCGGCCGAGATCGACAGGTCGAGCGCCGAGGCGTTGATCTGGGGTCGCCAGGCGCCGGGTTGGCCGTTGGTGGTGCGCACGCTGATCGACGACGGCACGGTCACGTTGGTGGCGCTCCCACCGGTGATGCGGTTGAACCGCCCGGCGGCGTAGATCCAGTCGCCGCGGGTCTCGAGGGCCCGCACGAGCGCCCGCTCGGTGGATCCCACGCGGGTGACGCTGGCGCGCCAGGTGGTGATGACCGCGCCGGTGGTGGGGTCGAGGGCGGCCATGCCGCTGGTGTCGGGGGCGCCGTTCACGTTGGAGAAGTCGCCACCGATGATCAGCTTGCCGTCGGGGGTCATCACCATGTCCCAGACCCGGCCGTCGAGCGTGGGCCGGAACGTGGAGATCCAGTTGCCGTCGAGGTCGAAGGCGGCCAGGAACTGCTGGCCCACCGGCGTGGCGCCCGGACCCTGCTGGACGCCGGTGAAGCGTCCGCCCACGTAGACCCGATCGCCGAAGACCCGGATGTCGAGCACGGTGGTGTTCCACGGCTCGGTGACGGCCTCGTTGGTGTGGTTGTAGCCCACCACGCCCCAGGGCATGAGCTCGTTGCGGGCCTTGAGCAGACCCGGCTTGGCCTCGGCGGCGAAGCCGTTGGCCGGGATGGGCGTGTAGCCGGCGGCCTGGTTCGAGATGCGGGGCCGCAGCCACACGCGGGTGAACGGGAGCGGGCTGCCCTCGTTGCCGGCGGTCCACAGGTGGTTGGAGGACGAGCTGCTGCCGCCGCCCACCGACGACCCGAGGCCGAAGCCCTGCTGGTAGTTGTGGTTCGACCAGGCGAAGGTGTACATCCGGCGCTGGTTGTTCTGGCCGCTCAGCTGGTTGGTGGTCTGGCCGGCCACGCTCGCGTTGGTGTCGCGGGCGTTGGAGCCGTTGTAGTTCGAGCCGTCGATGCGGACCCGGTTGAGGAGCTGGCCGGCGTCGAAGCTCCACTTCCACGTGGTCCACCTCGGGAAGAGGCGGTAGTCCTGGCGGTTGGAGCCCGACGAGTTGAGCGAGCGCTCGAGGCGGATGCCGTCGGCGTTGGCGGAGAGGTCGGCGCCACCGAGGAGGCCGTTGATGGTGTCGGTGTCGAGGGCGGCGGGGGCGAACGCTCCTGGTCCGTCGACGGTGGTGCGCACGGTGGTGGGGCTGCCCTGTCCGTTGGGGTGGAAGGTCCAGCCGTTGCGGCCGCGGCCCACGAGCACCCAGCCGCCGCCGTCGGTGTCCATGTCGCAGTAGTACTGGGCGGGTCGGTCGAGCTGGGCGGTCCACAGCCAGTAGGTGCCCGTGGCGCTGGTGGGGTGCTGCTGCTTGATGCCCCAGCACGACGCGCCCGCGGTGGGGGCGGTCGTGCCGTCGCCGGGGGCGGCGACCGCAGCCGAGGCGGTGCCGGCGTGCACGGCGGCCGTCACCGGCACCACGGCCAGCAGCCCCAACGTGAGGGCGGCCACGACCGTGAGGCGGCGGTTGCTCGTGCGGCGTCGTTCGTTGGTGCGCATCGCTTCGGTGTCCTCCCCCGGCCATCACGCTCCGTGGTTGGAGCGCTCTACCGGTCACGCAGTGTGAGAAGCGTACCGAAGCTCACGTTCCGTGGCAACACCGGAAGTCTCACTACGCAGTGTGGCGGGACGCTCGCGCCACCACGCGTGGTCCGGGGCAGGTCAGACCGCCGGCGCGGCCAGCACCCGATAGGCCTTCACGAAGCTCTGCGCGCAGAACGCCACGTTGGCGAGGAGCAGCCCGCCGTAGGCCACCAGGAACGCGGTGGGCCACGGTAGGAACAGGAACGTGAGGCAGAGCGTGCCGTAGTCCATGGGCAGCAGCACGAACGAGCGCAGCGGCGAACCCACGCCGGCCGCCCCCGATCCGGACACCGGCTTCCCGCCGAGCTGGTCGCGCAGCATCATCCCGAAGAAGAACGTGAGGGCCACGATGCCGAACGCCAGCGGCACCAGCAGCCAGCCGGCGGAGGAGAGGTCGGCGAATCGGTAGAGCGACACGGCCACGGCGGCGTGGAGCGTGGAGGTCTTGGCCACGTCGACCACGTGGTCGAGCCACTCGCCCGAGGGCTTGCCGTCGCCGCGCACGCGCGAGAGCTGCCCGTCGGCCGAGTCGAACGCGAACCCGAGCAGCAGCCAGAACGTGATGGCCACCGCCACCGGCGGGGTGGGGTCGACCAGGGTGAGCAGGACGATGCCCACGAGGGAGCACGCGGCGCTGAGCGCGGTGACGTGGTTCGGCGTGAGCCCCAGCGCGTGGGCGAACGCCGCGAGCCACCCGCCGATGCGCCGGTTGACGTAGCGGAGGTAGGCCGGGACGCCGGCCTTGGACTTCTGGGCGCCCCCGAGGCGGGACCGGGCCTCGGCGTAGCGCTGGGCGGCCGTCATCCGGGCGAGCCTACGGCTCGGGTCGGGGTGGTCCGGGCCATAGGGTTTCGCCATGTCCGACAAGCCGCGCATCGGTTACGCCCCGGGGATCTACGACCTGTTCCACGTCGGGCACCTCAACATCTTCCGGGAGTCCCGCGCCTTCTGCGACCACCTGATCGCCGGGGTGCTCTCCGACGAGATGGCGCAGCGCACCAAGGGGATCACGCCGGTGATCCCGCTGGTGGAGCGCCTCGACATCGTGGGGGCCATCCGCTACGTCGACCAGGCGGTGGTGGAGGACGTGCCCCACAAGCTCGAGATGTGGGAGCGGCTGAAGTTCGACGTGATCATCAAGGGCGACGACTGGCGGGGCACCGACAAGGGCGACAAGCTCGAGGCCGACTTCGCCGAGGTGGGGGTGGAGGTGGCCTACCTGCCCTACACCCAGCGCACCTCCAGCAGCTTCCTGCGCGAGGTGCTCCAGGCCGTGCTCGAGAAGTAGCGGCGGCTCGTCACGGCGCCGGCGGCGTGGTGGTCGAGGTCGTGGTCGACGTGGAGGTGGTGCTCGTGGTCGACGTCGACGTGGAGGTCGTGGAGCTCGGTGCCAGCTCGGGCGGTGCGGTGGTCGTGGTCGTCGACTCGTCGACCCCGTCGCCCGCCGCGGTGGGCAGCAGCGGCGGCGGGCTGGCCGACCGGTTGCCACGCGCATCGGCGGCTCGCACCGTGTAGCGCACGCTCGTCGGGTCGGGCCCGGGCGAGCTGTCGGTGAAGCTGGTGGCGCTGATCGTGGCGATGATCCGATCGTCGCGGTAGATGTCGTAGGTGACGGGACCGCCGGCGTCGGTCGACGCACCCCACGCGAGCTGCACCTTCCCGTCCACGAGGGTGGCCGTGAGGCTGGTGGGCGCCGTGGGTGGGGTGCTGTCCTGGGGGCAGAACCGGGCGAACCCGCCGAGCCAGTCCGTGTTCCCGACCCACGCGCCGCGCACGTAGTCGCCGCCGATCCACAGGCAGCCTCGCCCGTCCATGGCCAGGCCCCACAGGCCCTCGTCGTTGTTGCCGCGCAGCCCGTAGGGCAGCCAGCCGGCGTCGTAGCGGAAGGTCTGCGGGTCGAAGCGGCCGACCGTGCGGATGTTGTCGACGTCTCGGAACCCGCTGGGCGACGAGAAGTCGTTCGTCCCCGAGTAGTTCCAGTTGTAGCAGTGGCATCCGGCGTACACCCACCCGTCGAGGACCTCGATGGCCTGGATGTCGCCGCCGTTCTTGGTGATGTGGGCGTCGAGGAGTTGGGTCCGGTTGCGATCGTAGAGCTGGAGGTCGTGCTGGCTGCCGCCCACGATCGGGTTCCCGTACGCCTCGCCCACCGCCTGCTGGTAGGTCTTGGAGCCGGAGCCCTCGGCCGGGACGAAGGGTCCCATGCCGGCCACCGGCGTCCCGTCGGCGATGTTCGTGATGGCGTGGAAGCCGTGGTTCGTGTCGCCGTTGACGGCGTTGAAGAACCCGGCCAGGTAGACCCGCGTGCCGTCGGCCGACACGGCGATGTCCACCGCCGAGGCGCCGATCTGGGGGCGCCACGCGCCGGGCTGCCCGTTGGTGGTCCGGAGGTTGATCGTGTTCGGGACCGCCACGTCGGTGGCCGTCCCCCCGTCGACGCGGTTGAACCGTCCGCCGGCGTAGATCCAGTCGCCTCGCACCTCGAGGGCGCGCACCAGGGCGCGCTCGGAGGTGCCCTCGCGCCGCACGTTCCCCTTCCAGGTGGTGATGCTCGCCCCGGTGATCGGGTCGAGGGCGGCCAGGCCGGCGGTGCCGGGCTGGCCGTTGACCACGGTGAAGTCGCCGCCCACGATCAGCTTCCCGTCGCCGGTCATCCCCATGTCCCAGACGCGCCCGTCGAGGGTGGGGCGGAAGGTGGGGATCCAGTTGCCGTCGAGGTCGAACGCGGCCAGGAACCGCTGCGGGTTCGGGGTGCCGTTCGGCCCCTGCTGGACGCCGGTGAAGCGGCCGCCCACGTAGACCCGGTCG
>JAHBSN010000170.1 GCA_019639095.1 Actinomycetota bacterium | reverse complement strand
CCGAGGTGCTGGCCGACGCCGCCACGGCGGCCGGCGTCGAGATCCGCCTCGGCACCGAGCTGGTGGCCATGGATCCGGGCGACGCCGAGCGCCCGGCCGCGCTCGACCTCGTGGGCCCCGACGGCGAGGCGACCACGATCCCCGCCGACCTCGTGTGGTCCACCGCCCCCGTGGCCGAGCTGGCCGCGCGCACCCGCCCGGCCCCGCCGGCCGAGGTGGCCTCCGCCATCGGCCGCCTCGAGCACCGCGGCCTCGTGCTCGTCTACCTCACGCTCCCCCGATCGCAGTGGACGCCGTTCGACGCGCACTACCTGCCGGCCACCGAGCACCTGGCCGCCCGGGTGTCGGAGCCGAAGAACTACCGGGACTCGGGCGACGACCCGAGCGACGTGACCGTGGTGTGCGCCGAGGTCCCCGCCACCGTGGGCGACGAGACCTGGACCGCCTCCGACGCCCACCTGGCGGCGCGCCTCGGCGACGACTTCGGCCGCCTCGGCCTGCCGGTGGTGGAGCCCGCCGCGGTCACCACCGTCCGGCTCCCCAAGGTGTACCCGCTGTACCGGCCCGGCTTCGAGTGGGACCTCGTGGCCCTGGAGTGGTGGTTGTCGGCCAACCCGCGGCTGGTCTCGTTCGGGCGCCAGGGGCTGTTCGTGCCCGACAACACCCACCACGCCCTGGTGATGGCCGACGCCGCCGCCGCCTCGTTGCGGGCCGACGGCACCTTCGACCACGGCGCGTGGGGCCGGGCCCGGGCCGGGTTCCACCAGCACGTGGTGGAGGACTGACCGCCCCGGCGGATCAGGCCGCGGCCACGGCCACGGGCTCGGCGGCGGGCCGCTCGCTCGACGACCGCCGCTCGCGGCGCACCGCCGGCACCACCTTGCGCAGGTAGGGGACGAGTCGGATGAACGACCGCCCGGTGGTGCGGAACCGGTACGAGATCGGCACCTCGGCGTAGCGGAAGCCCTTGGCCACGAGGTCGAGCGTGAGGACCTGGGCGTAGTTGAAGTCGTGGATCACCTCGGCCGCGGCCGCGGCCTCGGGCGAGAGGGCGCGGTAGCCGCTCTGGCCGTCGGTCACCGCCGGCCCCACCAGGTGGCGCACCCACGCCGTGAGGAGCCGGTTGCCCACCATGCGGTGGAACCGCATGTGGCGGGGGATGCCGTGGGCGAAGCGGGACCCCACCACGTAGTCGGCCTCGCCGGCGAGGATCGGCGCCACGAGGCGCTCGAGCTCCTCCGGGGCGTACTCGCCGTCGGCGTCGCAGAAGGCGACCGCCGCTGCCCCCCGGGTCACGCCGATGGCCAGGCCGGCGCGCACCGCGGCGCCCAGCCCCTGGTTGGCGCCCATCGACACGACCTCGGCCCCGGCCACCGCCGCCACCACCGCGGTGGCGTCGGTGGAGCCGTCGTCCACGACCACGCACCGCACCGGGTGGCCGAGCACCTCGGCCGGCACCCGGCCGACCACGCCGCCGACCGCCTCGGCTTCGTCGTGGGCGGGGAGGAAGAGCACGATGGGGGAGGACACCCCCACACGTTAGGCTCACCTACCATCGAATCGTCAACCCGCTGGACGTTGCACCGCGTGATGCTCCTGGTGGGCGTCGTGGTGGCCTGCGCCTCGGCGGTGGGCATCCCGGCCCGAGCGGCCGTGGGCGCCCAGGTGGCGGCCGACGAGCCCCAGTACCTGCTCACCGCCGGCGCGCTGTACCACCGCCACGACCTCGACATCGGCCCCGACCTGCGCGCCGAGACCTTCCGCGCTTACCACCGGGCCGAGCTGCCGCAGCAGACCGCGGTCCTCCCGAACGGCCAGCGCCTCAGCCCGCACGACCCGCTCCTGCCGCTGGTGCTCGCCGTGCCCTTCGGCATCGGCGGCTGGGTGGGGGCCAAGCTCGCCCTGTCGGCGCTGGCGGGGGTGCTCGCCGCCCTGCTCGTGTGGACCGCGGTCGTGCGGTTCCGGGTGCCGCTCGGGCCGGCCGCCACGGTGGTGGCCGGGTTCGGGCTGGTGCCGCCCCTGCTGTCGTACGGGTCGCTCGTCTACCCCGAGCTCCCCGCCGCGCTCGCCGTGGCGGTGGCCGTGGCCGGGCTCACCGGAGCCCCGAGCCGGCGCACCACCGCGGTGTGGGTGGTGGCGGTGGCGTGCCTGCCGTGGCTCGCGGTCAAGTACGCGCCGGTTGCTGGCGCGCTGGCGCTCGTGGCGCTGGTTCCCCTGGTTCAGCAGCGCCGGCACCGGTCGCTGCTGATGGGCTCGGTGGCGGCGCTCGCGGTGGCGGGGGTGGCGTTCGCCGCCGTGCACCAGGCGGTCTACGGCGGGTGGACCGTGTACGCCGCCGGCAACCACTTCGCCGACGGCGAGCTCACCGTGATGGGCAGCCACCCGAGCTACTCCGGCCGGGCCAACCGCCTCACCGGCCTGCTCACCGATCGGGACTTCGGCCTGCTGGCGTGGGCGCCGGCGTACCTGGCCGCGGTGCCCGCGGTGGCCGCCCTCGCCCGCCGGCGCCCGCCGGGCTGGCTCGCCCTCCCCCTGCCCCTGGCCGCCGGCTGGCTGAACGCCAGCTTCGTGGCCCTCACCATGCACGGCTGGTGGTGGCCGGGTCGCCAGGTGGTGGTGGTCCTGCCGCTGGCGGTCCTGGCGGTGGCGTGGTGGCTGGGCACCGTGGTCCCCTGGCGCCGGGCCCGGCCGTGGTTCCTGGCGGCGTCGGCGTTCGGATTCCTCGCGTGGGCGTGGCTCCAGGTGGAGGTGGCCCGGGGCACCCACGTGGTGGTGTTCGACTTCGCCCGCACCGCCAACCCGCTGTCCCGGGCCTGGCGCATCCTGCTGCCCGACCTGCGCGTGATGGGCCCGGCCGACGTCGCCCGCCACCTGCTCTGGACAGGGATCCTGGCGGTCAGCGCAGCGGTAGCGTGGCGCCACGCCGGCGGTGCGAGCCGCCCGCGGGCGACCTCAGCCGGCGCTGACGAGGATGCGGGCGCTGGCGAAGGAGCCGACGCCGATGTGGCGGCCGTCGATCTCCACCGTGGTGGTGCCATCGGGCGATGAGGCGGTGACGGTGCCGTGGTGGCCGGGGAGGATGGCGGCGTCCTCCAGGAACTCGAGCAGGCCGGGGGTGAACTCGAGCTCCTCGGGGATGCGCTTGATGGTGAACCCGGCGCCCACGCCGAGGTCCGACAGCGCCACGGTGTCGGGGGCCTTGTAGGCCGAGCCGGGGATCGGGTTGCCGTGGGGGCAGGTGGTGGGGTCCTCGAGCAGGCGGATGATGGCGGTCTCGACGTTGTCGGAGATCACGTGCTCCCACTTGCCCGCCTCCTGGTGGGCCTCCGCCCACGACAGGCCGAGGATGTCGGTGAGGAGGCGCTCGGCCAGGCGGTGGCGGCGCACCACGCGCTCGGCCAGGCGCGTGCCCGACGGGGTGAGGCGCACGGTGCGGTCGACCTCCACCAGGCCCTCGGCGTCCATCCGGCGGATCATCTCCGACACCGCGGGGCGCGAGACGCCGAGGCGCTCGGCGATGCGGGCCTGGATCACGTCGACGTCGTCCTCGTGCAGCTCGAAGATCGTCTCGCAGTACTCCTCGAAGGCCGGGTGGTACTCGCGTGCCTGGTGCTCTGCCACGGCGGCGAGTCTACGACGCCCTTGACGCCATCGCCCCATGTTCGGATAGCTTTACACCATGAGTAGCGCCAGCTTCTTGATCGCCCTGCGAGAAGGCTTCGAGGCCGCGCTGATCGTCGCCATCGTGCTGGCGTTCGTGCGGCGAGGCCCGCGGCCCGACATGGCCAAGCACGTCTGGACCGGCACGTTCGCCGCGCTGGCCGTGGCCACCGTGGCCGGCGTGGTGCTCCACCTCACGATCGACGGGCTCGAGGGCCAGGCCCGCACGCGCACCTTCGCCGCCATCTGCTTCGCCGCCGCCGGCCTGCTCACCTGGATGATCTTCTGGATGCGCACCCACGCCCGCGGGCTGAAGGGCGAGCTCGAGGGCAAGGCCAACGCCGCCATCGCCGAGAGCTCGGCGCTGGGCCTGGCCATGGTGGCCTTCCTGGCGGTGCTGCGCGAGGGCCTCGAGACCGCCCTGTTCCTGATCTCGGCCACCGCGTCCGACGACGCCGGCGCGGTGATCCTGGGCACCCTCGTCGGGCTGGCCGTGGCCGTGGCGCTCGGCGTGGCCATCTACCGCGGCTCGCACCTGATCGACCTGCGCCGGTTCTTCCAGGTGACCGGCGTGCTGATCATCGTCTTCGCCGCCGGGCTGGTGTCGAAGGGCATCGCCTTCCTCCAGGGCCAGACGGTCGACGTCGTCTACAACGTGAAGGGCGTCCGCTTCCTCACCGGCGAGTCCGAGGTGGGCAAGTTCCTCATCGGCGTGTTCGGGTGGGACCCCGCCCCGTCCGCGCTCCAGTTCGTCGGCTACGTCGGCTACCTGATCCCGGCGCTGGTGTTCTTCTTCTGGGAGGGCCGCACGCATCGGCCTGCGCCCGTTCCCGAGGCGGCCCTCGACCCCGAGGCGCCCGCCCCCCAGCGCGAGGGCGCCGAGGTGGCCGCCGGGTAGGGTCCCCGCCCATGCCCACCGCCGTTCCGCCCGGTCTGCATCGCCGGGCCGCGGTGGCGGCGCTGCTGGTCGCCCTCCTCGCCGTGGCGCTCGCCGCGTGCTCGGGCGACGCCGACGCCGACACCTCGTCGTCCACCACCGCGCCCGTCGCCACCGCCGACCGTGACGCGTACGTCCGGGCCGTGCGCGCCGGGGTGGGGGAGACCATCGCCAAGGGCGGCGCGTCCGACGACCAGGTGGCCTGCATCGCCGCGGTGTGGGTCGACGTGATCGGCACCGACGCCTTCGCGTCGCGCCAGATCACCCCGGACCAGGTGGCGGCGTCGTCGTTCTCCTACGGCACCCTCGGCATCACCGACGCCCAGGCCGATCGGCTGCTCGACGCCTTCGGCACCTGCGGGGTGGACCTGGTCGCCTTCACCCTCGACGCCCTCGCCCCGCTCGTGGACGAGGCGCAGTTCGCCTGCATCGCCGGCAAGGTCTCCGTCGAGGAGGGTCGCGCCATCGGGCGCGGCCTGCTGGTGGGCGGCGAGGCGGCGAACGCCGGCACCGCGGCCATCGGCGACATCGCCGCCTCCTGCGGCATCGACCTGGGCTGATCCGCCCCCCTCGGGCGGGGGAGCCCGGTCCTGCTGCCACCCCTCCTCCGTAGGCTTCCCGGATCGGTTCCCTCGACCTCTTCTCCGAACCCGTCCGCACCTGGTTCACCTCGTCGTTCCCCGCGCCCACCGCCGCGCAGGAGCAGGGCTGGCCGGCCATCGCCGCCGGCGAGCACACGCTGATCCTGGCGCCCACCGGATCGGGCAAGACCCTCACCGCCTTCCTGTGGGGGATCGATCGCCTGCTCACCACGCCCCCGCCCGAGGGCCCGGCCCGAACCCGGCTGCTCTACCTCTCGCCCCTCCGGGCCCTCGCGGTCGACGTCGAGAAGAACCTGCGGTCTCCGCTCACCGGGATCGGCCACGCCGCCGAGCGGCTCGGGCATCCGGTCGCCGAGCCCACCGTGGGCATGCGCACCGGCGACACGCCGGCCGACGAGCGCCGCCGCCTGGCCCGGCACGCCCCCGACCTGCTCATCACCACCCCCGAGTCGCTCTACCTCATGCTCACCTCGGCGGCGCGAGACACGCTGGCCAACGTCGAGGCGGTGATCATCGACGAGATCCACGCGCTGGCCGCCACCAAGCGCGGGTCGCACCTCGCCCTCACCCTGGAGCGGCTGGAGGAGCGGTGCGAGCGGCCGCCCCAGCGCATCGGGCTCTCCGCCACCCAGCGGCCGCTCGAGGAGATCGCCACGTTCCTCGGCGGCTTCACGTCGCCCACCGCCACCGAACCGGCGCGCCGCCGCCCGGTCACCATCGTCGACGCCGGCACCCGCAAGCCGCTCGACCTCGAGGTGGTGGTGCCGGTGGAGGACCTCGGCCAGCTCGGCACGGTGATCGACGAGCCGGTGGGCGGCGCGGCGGCGGCCGGCCCGGTGCGGCGCTCGATCTGGCCGGCCATGCACCCCCGGCTGCTCGAGCTGGTGCAGGAGCACCGCACCACGCTGATCTTCGTGAACGCCCGGCGCCTGGCCGAGCGGTTGGCCACCCGGCTCAACGAGCTGGCGGCCGACGAGGCCGCCGAGTTCACCGGGGCCGAGGCCCAGGGGGCGCCGCCGGCCGACGTCGAGCTGGTGAAGGCGCACCACGGATCGCTGTCGCGGGAGCGCCGCCTGCTGATCGAGGACGACCTGAAGTCGGGCCGGCTCAAGGGGCTGGTGGCCACGTCGTCGCTGGAGCTCGGCATCGACATGGGGGCGGTGGACCTCGTGATCCAGGTCGAGTCGCCCGGCGCCGTGTCGCGCGGCCTCCAGCGCATCGGCCGCGCCGGCCACCAGGTGGGCGAGCCCAGCCGCGGCCGCATCTTCCCCAAGCACCGGTCCGACCTGGTCGAGACGGCGGTGGTGGCCCAGCGCATGCACGACGGGCTGATCGAGCACACCACCTACCCCCGCAACCCGCTCGACGTGCGGGCCCAGCAGGTGGTGGCGGCCTGCGCGCTCGACGAGTGGGCGGTGGAGGACCTCGCCGCCCTGGTGCGTCGCGCCGCGCCGTTCGCCGAGCTCAGCCAGGAGGTGTGGGAGGCGGTGCTCGACCTGCTGGCCGGCCGCTACCCATCAGACGAGTTCGCCGAGCTGCGGCCCCGCATCGTGTGGGACCGCGCCGGCGGCACCGTGCGAGGCCGGGCCGGCGCCCAGCGGCTGGCCGTCACCAGCGGCGGCACCATCCCCGATCGCGGCCTCTACGGCGTGTTCCTCCCCGACGGCACCCGGGTGGGCGAGCTCGACGAGGAGATGGTCTACGAGTCCCGTCCCGGCGAGACGTTCCTGCTCGGCGCGTCCACGTGGCGCATCGAGGACATCACCCACGAGCGGGTGGTGGTCACCCCGGCACCCGGCCAGCCCGGGAAGATGCCGTTCTGGCACGGCGACGGACCGGGCCGCCCGCTCGAGCTCGGCGAGGCCATGGGCGCGTTCGTGCGGGAGGTGCGGGCCCTGCCCCACGAGGAGGCGATGGCCCGCCTCGCCGAGCGCCACGACCTCGACGCCTGGGCGGCCGACAACCTCCTCGGCTACCTCGCCGAGCAGGCCGAGGCCACCGGCGCCGTCCCCGACGACCGGACCATCGTGGTGGAGCGCTTCCGGGACGAGATCGGCGACTGGCGGGTGTGCGTGCTCAGCCCGTTCGGCGCCCAGGTCCACGCCCCCTGGGCCATGGCGCTGCGGGCTCGGCTGGCCGAGCGGTGGGGGCTCGACGTCGAGCTCATGTGGAGCGACGACGGCATCGTGGTCCGGCTGCCCGAGGCGGTCGACGAGCTCCCCACCGACGAGCTGCTGATCGACCCCGACGAGATCGACGAGATCGTCATCTCCCAGCTCCCGGGCACCGCCATGTTCGCGGCCCGCTTCCGGGAGGCCGCGGCCCGGGCGCTGCTGCTGCCCCGGCGTCGCCCCGACCGTCGGACCCCGCTCTGGCAGCAGCGCCAGAAGGCGGCCGACCTGCTGGCCGTGGCGGCCAAGCACCCGAGCTTCCCGATCCTGCTGGAGGCCACGCGGGAGTGCTGCAACGACGTGTTCGACCTGCCCGCGCTGCGGGGCCTGCTGCGAGACCTCCGCTCGCGCAAGGTGCGGGTGGTGGCGGTGGACACGGCGCAGGCGTCGCCCATGGCCCAGTCGCTGATGTTCGGCTGGATCGCCGTGTACATGTACGAGGGCGACGCGCCGCTGGCCGAGCGCCGGGCCGCCGCCCTGGCGCTCGACCGCAACCTGCTGCGCGAGCTCCTCGGGGCCGAGGAGCTGCGGGACCTGCTCGACGCCGAGGTCCTCCACGCGTTGGAGGACGAGCTGCAGCACCTGGTCCAGGGCCGGCAGGCCCGGGACCTCGACGAGGTGCACGACCTGCTGCGGGTGCTCGGGCCGATGACGGTGGAGGAGCTCGTGGCCCGGTCGGTGCCCGAGCTGGGCGAGGCCGGGTTGGAGGCGGCGCTGGCCCGCCTGGCCGACGAGCGGCGGGCGATCGTGGCGGGCGTGGCGGGGGAGGACCGCTGGGCGGCGGCCGAGGACGCCGGCCGCCTGCGGGACGCCCTCGGCTGCGCCGTGCCCCTGGGGTTGCCGGGCGCCTACACCGAGTCGGTGGAGGCGCCGCTCACCGGACTCGTGGTGCGC
>JAHBSN010000017.1 GCA_019639095.1 Actinomycetota bacterium | reverse complement strand
CCTCGGAGCGCTCCCACTGCACCGTCGGCGTCGGGGTCCCGGTGGCGGCCGCGGCGAAGGTCACCTCGCTGCCGGGCGAAGCCACCCCGGAGGTCGGCGACGTCGTCACCCAGGGCGACTCCGCCACGAGCGGCGTGATCGGCACCGTGATGGTTCCCAGGGAGTTCTTGACCTCGACCTTGTAGGAGCGGACGATCGGCCCCTTGCTCTGCGCCGGGATGGAGGCCGAGGTGCCGGTGCCGAACGTGATGGATCCGGCACACCCCGAGGACGGGACGCATCCCGAGGCGGTGTAGTACCAACGGATCGTCGGAGCCGGGTTCCCCGTGACCCCGGACAGGGAGTAGCTGGCGCGCAGCGAGCCCACGTCCGGTGCGCTTCCCCCAGGGCCGAAGTCCCACTGGAAGTAGGGCTGGTCGGCCACGAGGGTGGCCGTGGGCACGCCGACCCGCAGGAGGACGGCGTTGCTCGTGGTCGAACCGCTGACGTTGGTGAACACCGCCCGGTAGCGGCTCGAGTCGTCGGCGGCGGCCGTCTCAGGTACGTAGGTGGTGGCGGTGGCGCCGGGGATGTCGGCCCACGTGGTCCCGCCGTCGTTCGACCGCTGCCACTGCACGGTGGGCGCCGGGGCGCCGACCGCAACCGAGGTGAACGTGGTCGCCGCCCCGATCTCCACCGTGCGCGCGGTGGGCTGGGTGGTCACCGTCGGGGCGCTGGTGACCGTGAGCACCGCCACGTTGGACACCGCCGTGCCCGACGCGTTGGTGACCACCGCCCGGTACTGCGACTGGTCGAGCTCCGGCGCAGCCACCACCGAGAGGGTGGTGCCCGGGGTCCCGGTGGCCTCCCAGGTGGTCCCGCCGTCGAGCGAGCGCTCCCAGGCGGGCACCGCGGCCGGGGCGCTCGTGGCCGTGGCGGTGAACGTGGCCGTCTGGCCGACCGCTCGCGTGCGGGCGGCGGGGCTGACCGTCACGGTGCCCGCCGAGGACACACCGACCTCGGTCGTCGCCGTCGCCGTCCCCATCCGGTTCGAGTACTCGACCTGGTAGGTGCCAGCGGTGGCCGCACCGAGCGTGAACGAGTAGGTCGGGTCGGTGGCGCCGGCGATGGTGGCGAACGTGCTCGATCCAGCCGGCTTGAACCGCCACAGCACCGTGGGAGTCGGCTCTCCGGTGCCGGCGGTGGCCAGGACGATCTCCTCGCCGTCGGCAGCCCCGATCGACGCCGGGGGCGCCGACGTGATCGTGGGGACGATCCCCACGCGCACGAGGACCGCCGTCGAGGTGGCAACGCCGAAGTCGTTCGTCGCCCGCACGCGGATCCGGTTGGCGTGCGCGTCGGAGGTGAGCGTCTGGGTGAAGGTGGCGCCCGTGGCGCCGGGGATGTCCTGGTACGTGACCCCGAAGTTCGTGGATCGCTGCCAGCTGAGCGCCGGAGCGGGGTGGCCGGCGTCGACGACGGCGGTCAGCGTGCGCTCGGAGCCCTCCGGCCCCTCCATGGACCCGGTGATCGAGACGCTCGGCGCCTGGGCCACGCTCAACAGGGCGGCATCGCTCGTGACCGGCGGGATCGGCCCGTTGCGGAGCACCACCCGGTAGAGGCCGGCGTCGGCCTCGGACACGGCGGCGATCGGGTAGGTGGCCTGGGTGGAGGTGAACGTGCCTCCCACCAGAGACGTCCACGTCGCACCGCCGTCGGTGGAGCGCTCCCAGGTGCCCGTCATGCCGCCGGGGCACGAGTTGCACAGGTACGAGGCCGTGAAGGAGCCGGCCTGCCCGGGAGCCCGCGAGATCGGCTGCGGATGGGTCGAGATGGTGGGGACGCCGTAGTAGTGGACGGGCACGGCATCGGTGAGGGTCGACGCTGCCCCGTTCGTGAACACGGCGCGCGCCTCGTAGGAGAAGCCGAACGCCGGTGCCCAGGTGGCGGTGTCCGCCCCCGATTCCAGCCAACTGGAGTTCCCGATGCCCCGGTACTGCCACGTGACCGAGGTGTAGGGCGACGCGTCGGCGGTGAGCACCCCGGGGGTCCCGGGGATGCTGAAGGTCGCTTCGGGCTGGAGGGTGATCGTGGGCGCCACGTCCTCGGCGGCCGCCGGCGGGACCGCGAGCGTGGTGGTGGCCGCCACCAGGGCCAGCAGCACCACGGCCACCGCACCCCGCATCCGTCGACGCGACATCAGATCCCCCCAGGTCTCGCTGGGACCGATGCTACCGAACGCTGGTCAGCTCGTGCCGGGCTCAGCCGTGCTGCCAGAACCGGTTGGCGAAGCTGCGGATGCCGGGGAGGGCCACCCGGTCCAGGGCGGCCACGTCGTCGGCGCCCAGCTCCCACCCCATGGCCCCGGCGTTCTCGAGCGCCTGGGCCTCGTTCTTGGCACCGGGGATGGGAACCGCGCCCTTGGCCATGGTCCAGTTGAGCGCCACCTGGCCGGGCGTGCGCCCGTGGGCCTCGCCGATGCGGCGCAGCTCGGCCACCACCTGGTCCACGGTCTCCATGGGGTGCGCCGAGAACCCCCGCTTGCCGGGGGGCGGGTTCGACGCCGAGTACTTGCCGGTGAGGCGGCCCTGCCCGAGCGGCGAGTAGGCGAGGGGCACCACGCCGAGCTCGGCGCAGGTGGCGAGCAGTCCGCCGGTCTCGGGCACCTGGCGCAGCAGGGAGAACTCGATCTGGTTGGTGGCCAGCTTCACGCCCCGCTTGGCCAGCTCGCCGTGGATGGTTCGGGTCTCCTTGGCCGAGTAGTTCGACACGCCGACCTCCTGCACCAGGCCCTCCTGGTGGGCGGCGGCGAGGGCCTCGGCCAGCGCACCGAGGCCTCGGAGGCTGATCGGGCCGTGGATCTGGTAGAGCGCCACGGCGGGCACGCCGAGCCGATCGAGCGACGCCCGGAGCGCGGACAGCAGCGCCGAGGTGACCTGGAGCTTCCACGGGCTGGGCATGAACTTCGTGGCGATGATCGCCTTCGACGCCCGGTCGGGGTCCTCGGCCAGCAGCCCGCCGATGATGCGCTCGCTCTCGCCGCCGCCGTAGACCTCGGCGGTGTCGAAGAACGTGGCGCCAGCGTCGATCGACGCCCGCCAGGCCTCGCGGATCGTGTCGCGGGACAGGTCGGCGTCGTAGCCGCCCATGCCCCAGGTGCGCTCGTCGCCCCACGCCCAGGTGCCCACCCCGAGCGGGGGGATCACGACGCCGGACTGGGCCAGGGTGTGCGGACCGATGCTCATGGGGGCGAAACCTAACGGGCGACGGCGTCGGTCAGACTTGGCGACGTGGCCCACCTCCACCAGCTGCTCCAGGAGGTCGCCCTCACGGTGCGTCCGCACCGGGCGTGGATGACCTGGAACCTGCTGCTCGCCTTCGTCCCCGCCGTGCTCGCCGTGCTGCTCTTCGCCCCGCCCCACCGCCGCCGGCTCGGGTGGTGGCTCGGGGTGGCGGCGTTCGTGGTCACGCTGCCCAACGCGCCCTACGTGGTGACCGACCTGGTGCACCTCCGCCACAGCGTCACGATCGCGTCGTCCGACGGCGTGGTGCTCGGGGTGGTCCTGCCCCTCTACGCGGGGTTCGTCCTGGCCGGGTTCCTGGCCTACCTGCTCTGCACCGAGCTGGTGCTGCGCGAGGTCCGCACGGTCCGTCCCCACGCCCGGCGGTGGGTCGTGGAGGGCGTCCTGCACGTCACCAGCACCGTGGGCATCCTGATCGGTCGCATCGCCCGGCTGAACAGCTGGGACACGGTGACCGACCCGGCCAACACGCTCGAGCAGACGTTCCAGACCCTCACGTGGCGGTGGGCGCCCGTCGCCTTCGTGCTGGTCCTCGCCGCCGTGTGGACCACCCACCTCGTGGTGCGCACGCTGGTCGAGGCCAGCGCGGCCGCGGGGCGCAGCACCTGGCGGGCGGTAACGTCCGGTCCATGACCGGGCATGGTGCGCTGCGCACCGTCGTGTGGGGCACTGGCAACGTCGGCCGGGCCGCCATCCGGGCGGTCGACGCCCACCCCGACCTCGAGCTGGTCGCGGTGGTGGTGGCCGACCCCGCCAAGGTCGGACGAGACGCCGGGCACCTGGCCGACGTGGGCCGCGCCCTCGGCGTGACCGCCACCGACGACGCGGCCGCCGTGCTGGCCGAGCGACCCGACGCCGTGGTCTACGCCGCCTCGGGCGACATCCGCCCCGACGACGCGCTGGCCGACGTGGTGGCCGCCCTCGGCGCCGGGGCGGTGGTGGTGACACCCGCCCTGTACGCGCTCTACGACCCGCGCTCGGCCCCGGCCGAGGTGATCGACCCGGTGCGCGCCGCGGTGGAGGCCGGAGGCGGCGCGCTGTTCGTGTCGGGCATCGACCCGGGCTGGGGCAACGACGTCCTGCCCCTGCTCGCCACCGGCCTCGCCTCCACCATCACCCAGGTCCGCTGCCAGGAGATCTTCGACTACGCCACCTACGACCAGCCCGACTCGGTCCGCTACCTGGTGGGCATGGGCCAGCCCATGGACTACGAGCCGCCGATGGTGGCGCCCACCGTGCCCACCATGGTGTGGGGCGGGCAGGTGCGGCTGATGGCCCGCGCCCTCGGCGTCGAGCTCGACGAGATCCGCGAGACCCTCCTGCGCCGCCCGCTCGAGGAGACGGTCACCACCGAGGCCATGGGCGAGTTCGAGGCCGGCACCCAGGGGGCCCTGCGGTTCGAGGTGCAGGGCATCGTCGACGGCGAGCCGGTGATCGTGGTGGAGCACATCACGCGCATCCACCCGTCGTGCGCGCCCGACTGGCCGGTCCCGCCCGACGGCGGCGCCGGCGCCCACAAGGTGGTGGTGGAGGGCCGTCCCCGCATCGAGATCAACGTGGAGGCCACCGACGAGGGCGGCAACCGGGCCGCGGGCGGCAACGCCACCGCGGTGGGCCGCCTCGTGAACGCGATCGGCTGGCTCCGCGCCGCCGGCCCCGGGATCTACGACGCGCTGGACGTGCCGCTGCTGCCCGCCCGCGGGCGCCTCCGCCGCGAGGTGCCGGCGTGAACATCGACGTCCCCGAGGGCCAGCACCCGATCGCCTACGTGTGGGGCGAGCTCGTACCCGGGATCGGTCCCGCCGCCGCCCGCTTCGCCCAGAAGGTCTACGACGACTCCACACTCGGCCTGCGCGAGTTCGAGGCCGCCCGGCTTCGCATGGCCCAGATCAACGGCTGCCTGTTCTGCCTGGACTGGCGAACCGACCGCGACGGCGAGCACGTGGAGGACGACTTCCCCCGGGCCGTGGCCGAGTGGCGCACCACCGACGCCCTCGACGACCGGGCCCGCCTGGCCGCCGAGTACGCCGAGCGCTGGGCCCTCGACCACCACGGGCTCGACGACGAGTTCTGGGCCCGAATGGGTGCCCACTACGACCAGCGCGAGATCGTGGAGCTCACGATGTGCCTCGGCTCCTGGCTCTCGTTCGGCCGCCTCAACCACGTGCTCGGGCTCGACGTCGCCTGCACGCTGCCGGACCGGTGAGCCTCGAGCCCACCGACGTGGTGGTCGACATCTCCGGGGTGGACCACCTCCGGTCGCTCTCGCCGGTGACCCACAGCTCCATCCGCGGGTGGGTGGTGGGCGTGGTGGGCTCGGACACGTGGGAGCGGGCGGTCACCCTCACCATCCAGCTCAACGGCACGATCCGCATCTCGCGCTACACCGTGGCCGAGGACGGCGGCTACGTGATCGACCCCGAGACCGGGGTGGCCGCCCAGGACGAGCTGGTGGTGCAGGCGCCGTCGTTCTTCCCGGTGCACCTGATCGGCATCATCAAGCCAGGAAGTCCCGGAACCACCGACCCGAGTCCTTGACGATCCGCTCCTGCGTGTCGAAGTCGACGTAGGTCAGCCCGAACCGGGGGCCGTAGCCCTCGGCCCACTCGAAGTTGTCCATGAGCGACCAGCAGAAGTAGCCGTCCACCGGCATGCCGTCGGCGATGGCCCGGCGGACCTCGGCCAGATGGGCCTGGTAGAAGGCGGTGCGCCGGGGGTCGTGCACCCGACCGGCCTCCACCTTGTCGGGGAAGGCGGCGCCGTTCTCGGTGACCACGAGGGTGAGCTCGGGGTCGTAGGCGTGCACCTTGGCCAGCGACTCGTACAGGCCGTCGGGCTGCACCTCCCAGCCCATGGCGGTGATCTCGTAGTTGCGGTAGTCGTGGCGGATCCACGGCACGGCGTGCAGGCCCGGGATCGGCGCCGGCCGGGCCTGCTGGCGCGTGTAGTACTGCACGCCCAGGAAGTCCCAGTCGACCTTGATCGCCTCGTCGTCGCCGGGCTTGAAGTACCGCTCCACGCCCTTCAGCAG
The DNA here is from genome assembly GCA_019639095.1 of Actinomycetota bacterium. Classification (GTDB taxonomy): domain Bacteria; phylum Actinomycetota; class Acidimicrobiia; order Acidimicrobiales; family Iamiaceae; genus Aquihabitans. The sequence goes on along the minus strand of JAHBSN010000017.1, from coordinate 21,139 downwards.
CCCGGCCGCCTCGGTGGGGTAGCCGAGCCCGAAGTTCGGCTCGAGGAAGATCCGGTTGGCGAAGGCGTCGAGGGCGGCGGCGGCCCGGCGGTGCTTGGGCGTGTCGGCCTTGGTGGCCATGGGCGAGATGATGTGGGTGGTGCCGACGTTGGCGTCGGCCACCTTGGCCCGCAGCACCGAGGCGCCGGCGCTCTGGCAGAGGTTCACGTGGTGCGTGCCGGCCAGGAACCGGCGCAGGCTCCGGGTGCCGGGGGCGTGCACGCCGGCCAGGTGGCCCACCACCATGAAGCTGCACGGCTCGTTGAACACCATCCAGTCCTTCACCCGGTCGCCGAGGGCGTCGGCCACCACGCCCACGTACTCCTCGAACCAGCCGATCACGTCGCGGTTGGCCCAGCCGCCGCGCTGCTGCAGGGCCTCGGGGAGGTCCCAGTGGTAGAGCGTGACCCAGGGCTCCACGCCGTGCTCGAGGCACGAGTCGACCACCCGGGAGTAGAAGTCCAGCCCGGCCCGGTTCACCCGGCCCGTGCCGGTGGGGAGCACGCGGGGCCACGAGATCGAGAACCGCTGGGCGTCGAAGCCGAGGTCTCGCACCAGCGCGGTGTCGTCGTCGTAGCGGTGGTAGAAGTCGCACGCCACGTCGCCGGTGCTCTTGTCGCGGATGCGGCCCTTGCCGTGGGTGAAGGTGTCCCAGATCGACGGGCCCTTGCCGTCGGCGTCCCACGCGCCCTCCACCTGGTAGGAGGCGTGGGCCACGCCCCACGTGAAGTCGTCGCCGAAGTCGGTGCGGGCCAGCTCGCTCATGGGCGCCATCTTGGCCCAGCCGGGCCGGCGGTCACCCGGCCAGGTCGGTGAGGAACCGGGCGGCCACCGGCGCGGCCACCGACCCGCCGAAGGACCCGTCCTCCACCAGCACGGCGAAGGCGACGTCGCCCTGGTACCCGGTGAACCAGGCGTGGGTCTTCGGGGGATCCTCGTCGCCGTACTCGGCGGTGCCGGTCTTGCCGTAGACGTCGCCACCGGGGATGCCGCGCACCGCCGTGCCGGTGCCGCTGGTGACCACGGCGCGCATCAGCTCGCGCAGCTGCACCACCTGCTCGGGCGGCAGCGGCGCGCCCGGCTCGGGCTCCACGCCCGGGTCCACGATGAGCCGGGGCTGCACCGACGAGCCGTTCGCCACCGAGGCCGAGGCCAGGGCCACCACGAACGGGCTCGCCTCCACCTTGCCCTGCCCGATCATGTTGGCGGCGTGCTCGGTGACGCCGGCCTCGCCCGGCACCGAGCCGCCCCGCACGGGGATGCCGATGTCGAGGTCGCGGTAGCCGAGCAGGGCGGCGGTGGCGGTGAGCTCCTGAGGGGTGACCCGCTCGGACTCGCCCACGAACGCCGTGTTGCAGGACTCGGCGAAGTCGGTGCGGAACGGCACGGTGCCGAGCACCTCGCCCGACGCGTTGCGGAACTCCTTGCCCACCACGATCGTGGCCGGGCACGGCACCGGCGTGTCGGGGGTGATGCCCTTCAGCAACAGGGCGAGGCCCGACGCCACCTTGAAGGTGGACCCCGGCGGGTACCGCCCGATCAGCGCCCGGTTGTAGGCCGAGGCGTTGGCCGGGCCGTTGGCCACGGCGAGCACGTCGCCGGTGCTCACGCGGATCGCCACCAGCGCCGAGGGCGTGGCCGTGGTGGCCACCGCGGCATCGGCGGCCTGCTGCACCTCCTGGTCCAAGGTGACCACGACGTCTCGGCCCGGCGTGGCCTCGAAGGTCTTGAGGGCGCGCCGCGTGGGGACGTCTCCGGTGCCCACCGCCTCCACCACCACGCCCGGCGTGCCGGCGAGGGCGGCGTCCTGGGAGGCCTGCAGGCCCGAGAGGCCAACCACGTCGCCCGCCACCACCCGACCGCCCGAGGCCGCCGCCGTGTCGGCGTCGGCCGGGCCGGTGGTGCCGAGCAGGGCGCGGGCGTAGCTCTTGGGCAGGGGACTGCCGTCGTCGTCCTCGCGGAAGATCGTGCCGGGGAGCGGCTGGATCTGGGCGCGGATCTCGTCGTAGTCGGGACGGGGGAGGGTGATGACCTCCACGAAGTCGTCGGGCCCGGCCGCCACCACCTTCGCCACCAGCTCGGCCTCGTCCACCCCGGTGAGGGCGGCCACGGTGCGGGCGGTGCCGGCCGGGTCGGTGGTGCGGCTCTTGCGGATGCCCACCGTGACCGTGCCGGTGGCGGCGCCGGACAGGACCGTGCCGGTGCCGTCGACGATGCGGCCCCGCTCGGCGGTGAGCCGCTTGGTGGCGATCACCTCGCCGGGCTGCAGCGACGGCTCCACCACGCTCGGGGTCCAGGCCACCACCCACCGGGCGGCGTCGCCGGTGCCCTCCTGCACCAGGGGGATGGTGACGGGGTAGGTCCACGCCCGGCCGCCGTCGAGCTGCCAGCTCACCCGGGCCGTGGCGGTGGCGGCGTCGGACGCCGCCGGGTCTCGCGCCACCTTGGTGACGGCGACCTGCGGCAGGTCCTGATCGGCCGAGGTGAGCCCGGCGGTGATGATGGCCGTGGTGGCGGCCACGTCGCCGCTGGCCACCGAGACCGGCGCCTGGGCCAGGGTGCCGCGTCGCCACGCGGCGGCGAACGCGTCGGCCGCCACGGTGGCCGGGTCGTCCTCGTCGACGCCCGGCCGGGCGCCGGGCTCGGGGTCGGACCCGTTGCTCCACGGCCCGAACCACAGGGCCCCGACGATGAGCGCGACCGCCGCCACCGCCGCCAGCGCGATCAGCGTGATCCGCTTGTTCACCTGCACCTCGGAGTCCCTCCCTCCGTGACGCTACCGAGCGTCGCCCGGTTCGGGACGGACCGATTCGCCCACCATGACGGCGAGCGGACGGCCGGCCGCGGGCCTACGGTCACCGCACCCACCGACCCGAGGAGCTCCCGTGCCCCGACTGCGCCCGGTCCCCCGTGACGAAGCCCCCGAGGGGATCGTCACCACGATGTACGACTTCATGTTCGGCGACCGCGATCCCGTGGCCGAACCGGGCCTCCCCAACGGCACCACGGGCGACTGGTGGACCGTGGTGGCCCAGTCGCCCGAGCTGCTCGAGCACTGCGTGAACGGGTTCCTCTTCTACCGGTCGCCGGCGCGCGAACTGCCCCCCGAGCTGCGGGAGCTGGCCCAGACGCGGGTCGGCTGGGCGCGCGGGAGCCGCTTCGTGTTCTCCCAGCACTGCAAGGCGAGCCGGGACAACGGCGTCACCGAGGAGAAGATCACCGCCATCCCCTCGTGGGAGACCGCCGAGGTGTACTCGCCCGCCGAGCGCGCCGTGCTCGCCTGGACCGACGCCCTGGTGCTCCACGGGGGCCGGGCATCGGACGCCACCTTCGCCGCCCTGCGCGAGCACCTCTCGGAGCTCGCGATCCTCGAGCTCACCTACATCGCCTGCTGGTACGACCTGCACGCGGTGATGTCGAAGGCCCTCAGGCTCGAGCTCGACGCCGACCCGGATCCCATCACCGAGCTCACGGGCCCCGGCATCACCCGCTCGCTCGAGCCCGACGCCGTGCCCGACTGATCGGAGCCGCCGTCACCAGCGGCCGAGGCGCCGGGTGGAGGACGGGTCGTAGAGGCACACCACGTCGGCCAGGTAGCCGAGCTCGAGGGCGCTGCGGAGCATCGCCGCACCCGATCCCGCCTCGGGCAGGTGCGAGGTGATCACCACGTAGGGGGCGGCGTCGGGGAGGGCCCGCAGCAGCGCCCCGTTGGCGATGGCCTTCTTGAGGGTGTCGGTGCGGCGCAGGCCCGGTCGGTGGCCCTGGATCGAGCCCTTGTACTCGAACCACACCGCGGCACCCGACGGGCTCACCGCTTCCTGGTCGATCTCCACGCCCACCTCCACCAGCACCCGCCGACCGAGCAGCTCGAAGCCGAGGTGGGTGAGCAGCGTGTCGCACTGCTCGGCGAACTGGCGGCCCTGGATGCCGGCCGACGCCTGGAACGACCGGGGCGCCGCGGGCGCCGGTGCCACATCCGGCTCGGGGTCGGGATCGGGGGCGACGAACGGCAGCTGGTCGGGATCGCTCACGACGCCGGCCCCCGGCGGGCCAGCACGTACAGGCGCTCGGTCTCCACCTCGGCGCCCGGGTACGGACCGCGCCGATACCACTCCACCTCGACGAGGCCGGCGGTGGCCACGGCATCGAGCACCTGGGCCTGGTCGTGCAGGGCGAAGTCGACGTCGACGTCGTGGCCGAACAGCTCGGTCACGTGGCGGACCTCGGGACCGAGGTGCACGGCGAACGCGAGCCAGCCACCGGGCCGCAGTGCGGCCGCCAGCAGGGCGATCGCCGGGCGCAGCTCCGACCCGGCCAGGTGCACGAGCGAGTACCAGGCGGCGATCGCCGACCACCCGTCGGGCTGGCCGCCGGGCGCCGGCAGCCCGGTGAGGTCGGCCACGTCGAACGGGAGCTCGGGGAACCGCCGGCGAGCCTCGGCCACCATGCCCGGCGCCAGGTCGAAGCCGGTGACGTCGGCGCCGGCGGCGGCCAGGTGGAACGCCACCTGGCCCGGACCGCAGCCGGCGTCGGCCACCGGCCCACCGTCGGCCAGGGCGGCCAGGCGCTCGAGCAGCCAGCGGTCGAGCGGCTTGGCATCGAGCTCGTCGAGCAGCGCGTCGGCGTAGGCGCCCGCCACCCCGTCGTAGGCGGCCACCACCCGGGCGTCTCGCGCCACCGGCCCGGCGGCCAGGAGGGCCTCGGTGGCGAACGGGTCGGGGGATGGCGCGGCGGAGGTGCCCGCAGCGGGGGCCAGGTCCACCGGACCGAGCCGGTGGATCCAGCGCTCGTCGTGCTGACCGGCCCGGCGCGGCACCTCCTCCACCAGCGGTTCGGGCCGCTCGCGCAGCCGGGCCAGCACCGCGTCCACGTCGGACCGGTCGGCGAAGCGGTGCAACCGCTCGGTGCGGGTGCGGAGCTCGCCGGAGCTGCACGGGCCTCGCAGCAGCAGCACCGTGAGCACGGCCCGCTCCTCGTCGTCGAGGCCCAGCTTCTCGTCGAGCACCTGGCGGTACTTGACCACCCGAGACCCGTGGCTGGCGTGGACCATGCGGGCCAGCCCGGTTGACTTCAGCCGATCGAGGGCATCGGACACGGTGCCTTCGTCGAAGTCCACCACCGGCCACCGGCTCGAGCTCTGGTTGCAGGCGGTGCGGAGCGCGTTCAGCGTCATCGGGTACGAACCCGGGACGGTGCGCTCCTTCTCGAGCAGCGATCCGACCACGCGCTGCTCCACGGCATCGAGCGACGGACGGTTCTCGACGTGGTCCACGCCCGAACCCTAGGAGGGCATGATCAAGCCCGTGACCCCCGCCCGATCCCGAACCGCACCGGCCTTCCGGCCGCCCGCCTCCCGCCCGGCGCGGGTGCTGGTGGCCCGGCCGGCACCCGAGGTCGACGGTGGGCGCTACGCCCCCAAGTTCACGCTGGGCGATCGGGCCGAGCTGTCGGCCGACGTGATCCGCGACGGCCACGAGGTGCTCCGCGCCGAGCTCGTGCTGAGCCCGCCGTCGGGGCCGGCCCACACCGTGCCCATGGCCCACGTCGACGCCGATTCGCTCGGCGTGCGGTGGGCCGCCTCGGTGGAGCTCGACCAGCTCGGCCCGTGGACCTGGACCGTGCAGGCCTGGGCCGACACCCTGGCCTCGTGGCGCCACGAGCTCACCCGCAAGGTCGACGGCGGCCAGGACGACCTGAGCAGCGAGCTCGCCGAGGGGGCCCTGCTGCTGGCGGCGGCGGCCGAGCGCGCCGACGGCGACGACGCCACCACCATCTCGGCGGCGGCCGCCGCGGTGGGCGACGGCTCGCTCGCCCAGGCCGAGCGGGTGTCCCGCGCCCTCGACCCCGAGCTGGCCGAGCGCTGCGACCGCCACCCCGACCGCTCCCGCGCCGGCACCCTCGAGGAGCCGGCCCGGCTCGTGGTCGACCCCGTGCTGGCCCGCTTCGGGGCCTGGTACGAGCTGTTCCCCCGCTCCTGGGGCGGCCTCGCCGGCGTGCGCCGCCGGCTCCCCGCCCTGGCCGAGCTGGGCTTCGACGTCGTCTACCTGCCGCCCATCAGCCCGATCGGCCTCACCAACCGCAAGGGCCCGAACAACGCCCTCACCGCCGGCCCCGACGATCCGGGTTCGCCCTGGGCCATCGGCGACGCCACCGGCGGCCACGACGCCGTCCACCCCGACCTCGGCACCGTGGCCGACCTGGAGGGCCTGGTGGCCGACGCCCGGGCCCTCGGCATCGAGATCGCCCTCGACCTCGCCATCCAGTGCTCGGCCGACCACCCCTGGCTCACCGAGCACCCCGAGTGGTTCCAGCACCGGCCCGACGGCACGCTCAAGTACGCCGAGAACCCACCCAAGAAGTACCAGGACATCTACAACGTCGACTTCGACTGCGCCGACTGGGCCGGCCTGTGGTCGGCGCTGCGCGACGTGGTGCTCACCTGGATCGACCGCGGCGTGCGGGTGTTCCGGGTCGACAACCCGCACACCAAGGCGGTGCCGTTCTGGGAGTGGCTGATCGCCGGCGTGCGGGCCCGCCACCCCGACGTGGTGTTCCTGGCCGAGGCGTTCACGTACCGGGCCATGATGCAGCAGCTCGGGAAGGTGGGGTTCCAGCAGGGCTACACGTACTTCACGTGGAAGCAGTCGGCCCACGAGCTCGGCGAGTACGTCACCGAGCTGGCCGGGCCCGAGCGGTTCCTGTTCCGCCCCAACTTCTTCGTGAACACGCCCGACATCCTCACCGAGCAGCTCCAGCACGGCGGCCCGCAGGTGTTCCGGTCCCGACTGATCCTGGCCGCCACGCTCTCGCCCAGCTACGGCGTGTACTCGGGCTACGAGTCCTTCGAGCACGTGGCCGTGCGCGAGGGCTCCGAGGAGTACCTCGACTCCGAGAAGTTCCAGGCCCACGAGCGCCACCTCGACGGGCCCCTGCTGCCGCTCGTGGCCGACCTCAACCGCATCCGGCGATCCCAGCCGGCGCTGCAACGGCTCGACGGCACCCGCGTGCTCGACACCGAGAACCCGGCCCTGCTCGCCTACGCCAAGCGGGGCGACGGTGACACCGTGCTGTGCGTGGTGCTGCTCGAGGGCGACGGGGCCGAGGGCGTGTGCATCGTGCCCGACGACCTGGGCCTGCCGCCGTCGTTCGAGGTGGTCGACCGCCTCACCGACGAGCGCTTCTCCTGGCACCTCGGCCGCAACTACGTGCGCCTCGACACCGGTCGCCCGGCCCACGTCCTCTCGGTGGTGGTCCCGTGAGCACGCCCCGACTCCCCTCGCTCGCCTCGTGGCTCGCCGACCGGCGCTGGTACGCCGGTCAGGCCGACCCCGCTCCGGTGACCGAGCAGCGCGTGGAGCTGCCCACCACGCCGCCGCTCACGGTGGTGGTGGCCACCACCGCCGCCGGCGACCGCTACCAGCTGGTGGCGCGCACCAACGCCCGGCCCAAGGCCCACGACGCCGCCGACGAGCCCCGCACCGCCCTGGCCCTGGCCCGGTTCGTGGCCGAGGAGGGCGCCGCCGGCGAGGCCGGCGCCCGGGTGGCCGGCCACGCCGTTCCCGGCGCGCCGGCCGTCGGTCGCGGCACGAGCCACCCCATCGGTGGCGAGCAGTCCAACACCTCGGTGGTGGTGGGCGGCACCCACGTGCTGAAGGTGCTGCGGCGCCTCCAGCCCGGCGCCAACCCCGAGGTCGAGGTGGGTCGGCACCTGGCGGCCGTGGCCGCTCGGGGCCGCCCCGTGCCGGTGGCGGCGCTCGCCGGCTGGTACGACCTCGACGACCCCGACGGCCCCACCACCCTCGGCGTGCTCCACGAGCTGGTGCCCGGCGCGCTCGACGCGTGGGCGCTGGTGCTGTCGGCGCTGGCCGGCGACCCCGACGGGCTGCTGCCCCGGCTGCACCACCTGGGCCGGGCCGTTGCCGCCCTCCACGACGCCCTCGCCGAGCCCGGCACCGAACCCGAGGCCGATGCCTTCGGCGCGCACCCGCTCGACGCCGAGCGCGTGCGCACGGTGGCGGCCGGCATCGGCACCGACGAGCCCGCCGCCGCCGCCCTGGCCGAGCGGCTCGCCGCCCAGCTGGGCGACGACCTCGGCGCCGCCATCCGCCACCACGGCGACCTGCACCTCGGACAGGTGGTGCTGGGTCCCGACGGCTGGGTGGTGCTCGACTTCGAGGGGGAGCCGAACCGGCCGGTGGCCGAACGACGGCGGCCGCACTCGCCGCTGCGCGACGTGGCCGGGATGCTCCGCTCGTTCGCCTACGCGGCCGCCACCCACCGTCGCAGCGAAGGGCGCCGCCTCGCGCCCGGCTGGGAGCCGGCGGCCCGCGCCGCGTTCCTCGATGGCTACCTGTCCACCGTCGACCCCGCGATCCTGCCCGCGTCCGCCGCCGCCACGTCGGCCCTCCTGCGCCTGTTCGAGCTCGAGAAGGTCGTCTACGAGGTGGGCTACGAGCGATCCCACCGCCCCGACTGGGTCGACGTGCCCCTCGAGGGCCTCCACCTGCTGCTCGGCGAGGAGCCTGCATGACCACCCCCTGGCACGACCCGACGGGCCTGCTCGGCGAGCTCGACCTCCACCTGCTCGCCGAGGGCCGACACCTGGGCCTGCACCGCCACTTCGGCGCCCACCTCCGCACCGTCGACGGCGTGGAGGGCGTGGCGTTCGCGGTGTGGGCGCCGGCCGCCGAGCGCATCTCGGTGGTGGGCGACTGGAACCACTGGGTCCACGGCGACCACCCCCTGGCGCGCATCGGCACCTCGGAGGCCTGGACCGGGTTCGTCCCCGAAGCGCGCGAGGGGCACCGCTACAAGTTCGCCATCACCGGACCGGGCGGCCACACCGTGGAGCACGCCGATCCGCTCGCCTTCCGGAGCGAGCCGGCGCCCGCCACGGGCTCGATCGTGCACCGGTCGCGCCACACCTGGGGCGACCAGGGCTGGCTCGACGCCCGGGACGCCCGGGACCAGTGGGCCTCGCCGATGTCGATCTACGAGGTCCACCTCGGGTCGTGGCGGCGGGACCCGAACGACCCCCACCGCGAGCGCTCCTACCGCGAGGTGGCCCCCGAACTGGCCGCCTACGCCGCCGACATGGGGTTCACCCACGTGGAGCTCATGCCGGTGATGCAGCACCCCTTCGCCGGGTCGTGGGGCTACCAGGTCACGTCCTACTTCGCGCCCGTGGCGCGCTGGGGCGAGCCCGACGACCTGCGCCACCTGGTCGACACGCTCCACCAGGCCGGCATCGGCGTGATCGCCGACTGGGTGCCCGCCCACTTCCCGCGAGACGAGTGGGCCCTCGGCCGCTTCGACGGCACCCCCCTCTACGAGCACCCCGACCCCCGACGCGGCGAGCAGCCCGACTGGGGCACCTACGTGTTCGACTTCGGCCGCGGCGGGGTGCGCAGCTTCCTGCTCTCCAATGCCCGGTACTGGCTCGACGAGTTCCACCTCGACGGCCTCCGCGTCGACGCCGTGGCCTCCATGCTCTACCTCGACTACTCCCGCCCCGCCGGCGGCTGGACCCCCAACGTCCACGGCGGCCGCGAGAACCTCGAGGCGGTGTCGCTGCTGCGGGAGATCAACGTGGAGGTCCACGCCGACCACCCGGGCGTGCTGTCGATCGCCGAGGAGTCCACCGCCTGGCCCGGCGTGTCGCGCCCCGTCGACGGCGGCGGCCTCGGCTTCGGCTTCAAGTGGAACATGGGGTGGATGCACGACACCCTCGGCTACTTCGCCGAGGACCCGGTCAACCGTCGCTACCACCACCACCACCTCACCTTCGGGCTGCACTACGCCTTCAGCGAGAACTTCGTGCTGCCGCTGTCCCACGACGAGGTGGTGCACGGCAAGGGCTCCCTGCTCACCAAGATGCCCGGCGACCGCTGGCAGCAGCTCGCCAACCTCCGCGCCCTCTACGGCTGGATGTGGGCCCACCCGGGCAAGCAGCTGCTGTTCATGGGCGGCGAGTTGGCCCAGGAGCGCGAGTGGGACCACGACCGCTCGCTCGACTGGCACCTGCTCGCCGATCCCGGCCACGGCGGCGTCCAGCAGCTGGTGCGAGACCTCAACCGCACCGCCGCGCCGCGGCCGGCGCTGTGGTCGGTCGACTTCGACCCGACCGGGTTCACGTGGCTGGTGGCCGGCGACGCCGACCAGAACGTGGCCGCCTTCGTGCGCCACGGCGACGGGGGCCAGGCGCTGGTGTGCGTGGCCAACCTGTCGCCGGTGCCGCGCCACGAGTACCGCATCGGGCTGCCCGTGGCCGGGCGCTGGTGCGAGGTGCTCAACACCGACGCGGAGGTCTACGGCGGATCGGGGGTGGGCAACCTCGGGGCGGTGCAGGCCGACAGCACTCGGCCGGCGCACGGCCAGCCGGCCTCGGCACCGCTCACCCTGCCCCCGCTCGCCGTGGTGTGGCTCGAACCCGACGGAGCACGATGACCGAACCCAGCCCCCGGCACACCTGGCCGGGCAAGCACTGGCCCGTGGGGGCCACCTGGACCGGCACCTCCACCAACTTCTCGCTCTTCTCCGAGGACGCCACGGGCGTGGAGCTGTGCCTGTTCCACGACGACGGCACCGAGGAGCGGATCCCGGTCCGCGAGCGCACCGCGTTCCACTGGCACGTGGAGCTGCCCGACGTCGGCCCGGGCCAGCGCTACGGCTACCGCGTCCACGGCCCGTGGGACCCGGCCCGAGGCCTGCGGTTCAACCCCGACAAGCTCCTCATCGACCCGTACGCCCGCGCCATCGACGGCGTGGTCGACGAGGCGGCGGCCAGCACGCTCCCCTACCTGCCCGACGGCGACGACGCCGACCTCGAGCGCGACGACGAGGACGACGCCGCCGCCGTGCCCGCGTGCGTGGTGGTCGACGACGGCTTCGACTGGGAGGGCGTGCCCCGACCACGCACCCGCCTGTCGCAGTCGGTGGTCTACGAGGTGCACGTCAAGGGGTTCACGGCCCGGCACCCCGACGTGCGCGAGGACCTGCGGGGCACCTACGCCGGCCTGGCGTCCGACGCCGCCATCGCCCACCTCGTGGAGCTCGGCGTGACCGCGGTGGAGCTGTTGCCGATCCACCACATCGCCGACGAGAGCTTCCTGCACGACCGCGGCCTGGCCAACTACTGGGGCTACAGCACCATCGGCTTCTTCGCCCCCCACGCCGGCTACGCCGCCACCGGCACCCGCGGCGAGCAGGTGCGCGAGTTCAAGGGGATGGTGAAGGCGCTGCACCGGGCGGGCATCGAGGTCATCCTCGACGTCGTCTACAACCACACCGCCGAGGGCAACCACCTCGGCCCGATGCTCTCGCTGAAGGGGATCGACAGCCGGGCCTACTACCGGTCGATGCCCGACGACCCGCGCTACTTCCTCGACTGGACCGGCACCGGCAACTCGCTCAACATCGTCCACCCCAACGTGCTCCGCATGGTGCTCGACTCGCTGCGCTACTGGGTCACCGAGTGCCACGTCGACGGGTTCCGCTTCGACCTGGCCACGGTGCTCGGCCGCGAGACCTACGACTTCGACCGCGGGTCGGGGTTCCTCGACGCCGTCCACCAGGACCCCGTGCTGAACCAGGTGAAGCTCATCGCCGAGCCGTGGGACGTGGGTCCCGGGGGCTACCAGGTGGGCGGGTTCCCGGTGCGGTGGGCCGAGTGGAACGGCATCTACCGCGACCAGATCCGCGACTTCTGGCGCGGCCACGGCTCCATCGCCGACCTGGCCGACCGCATGTCGGGCTCGAGCGACCTCTACGGCGACGACGGGCGACGCCCGAACGCCTCGATCAACTTCGTGACCGCCCACGACGGGTTCACCCTGGCCGACCTGGTCACCTACGACGACAAGCACAACGAGGCCAACCTCGAGGACAACCGCGACGGCACCGACGACAACCGCTCCTGGAACTGCGGCGTGGAGGGACCCACCGACGATCCCGACGTGCTCGCCCTCCGTGCCCGTCAGCAGCGCAACCTCCTCGCCACGCTGCTGCTCTCGCAGGGCGTGCCGATGCTGCTCGGCGGCGACGAGCAGGGCCGCAGCCAGGGCGGCAACAACAACGCCTGGTGCCAGGACACCGAGATCAGCTGGTTCGACTGGGATCCCGCGGCGATCGACGGCGACCTCCAGGACTTCACCCGTCGGCTCATCCGGCTCCGCCGCGAGCACCCGGTGTTCCGCCGTCGGGCCTTCCTGCGAGGCGAGGTGGGCGCGGCCGGCGCCGTGCCCGACGCCTGGTGGTTCGGCGTCGACGGCCGGCGCATGTCCCGGCGCAAGTGGGAGGACCCCCACGAGCGGGTGGTCGGGCTGTTCCTGAACGGCGACCGCTTCACCGAGCGCGACGTCCACGGCGAACCCGTGCACGACGACTCGTTCCTCGTCCTGGTGAACGGCTGGGAGGACGAGGTCTGCTTCACCCTCCCCGCGGTGCGCTTCGGGCGGCGCTGGACCCTGGAGCTGAGCACCGCCACCCCCGACGCCCCGGTGGGCGATTGGACCGCGGCGGCGCGCGCCGAGGTCACCTGTCCCGGGCGCTCCCTGACGGTGCTGCGGCGGACCTAGCTCAGCGGCGCACCCGGGCCGGCTGCAGCTGGCGGCGCCGGCGGGCGGCGAGCACGAACCCGGCGCCCACGGTGAGCAGGGCCAGGCCCGTGGTGACCGCCGCGGCCGAGTCCGAGCCGGTGCGGGGCAGCGCCGTGCTCCCCCCGCCCACCGAACCGCCCCCGATCCCACCGCCCTGGTCGGTGCCGCCACCACCCACGTCGCCGGGATCGGTGGTCTCGGGGCTGTCGGGCACCGTGGTGCCGGGCGAGGTGGTCCCCGTGGTCGGCTCGGTCGTCGAGGTGGTGGAGGTCGTGCCGTCGGGCGGGGTCGTGGAGGTGCTCGAGGTCGATCCCGAGGGCGTCGTGGTCGACGTCGACGTGGTGGACGAGGTCTCCTGCGGCTGCGTGGTCGAGGTCGTGGAGGACGTCGAGCTCGTGGTCGAGGACGACGTCGAGCTCGTGGACGTCGAGCTCGTGGAGGTCGACGACGTCGAGGACGACGTGGAGCTCGTGGAGCTGGACGTGGAGCTCGTGGAGGACGTGGAGCTCGTGGAGCTGGACGTGGAGCTCGTGGAGCTGGACGTGGAGCTCGTGGAGGACGTCGAGCTCGTGGAGCTGGTGCTGCTCGAGGTGGAGCTCGTGGAACTGGAGGTCGAGCTGCTCGACGTGGAGCTCGAGCTCGTGCTGCTGGAGGTCGACGAGCTGGACGTCGACGAGCTGGAGGTCGATGAACTCGACGTCGACGAGCTCGACGAGGAGGTGCTCGACGACGAGGTGGTGGTGGCCGTGGTGTCGTGGATGGTGATGGTCACCGTCTCGTTGCCGACGATCACCCCCGGCACCTGCCCGAGGATGTCGATGCTGACGGTGAGCGTCTCGTCACCCTCGACGTCGGCGTCGGTCTTGGTCGACAGCGCCACGTTCACCGGCCCGGCGGCGTTCTGCGGGTACGTGGCCGGGCTGGCGGGCGGGTCGTAGTCGGCACCGCTGGTGGCGGTGATGTCGGCGGCGGTGAGCGAGACGTCGAACGCCGGGTGGTTCGCCGAGGAGATGCTCAGCGGGATCTGGAGGGCGTCGCCCTCGTTCACGTCGAGGGTGGCGGGCACGCTGAGGACGGCGCCGCCGTCCACGGTGAAGGTGGTGATCCCGATCTGGGGGATGATCAGCGGCACCTCGTAGCCGGGCTGGGGCTGGTCGGCACCGCCGATGGGCGAGCCCACGTACTGCAGCGGCATGCCGTTGTTGCCGAGGTCGGACACGATCGTGAACAGCTGGCAGGCCCCGGCGCTGGCCGGTGCGTAGAAGCTCACCTGCGAGAGGGCGTAGTTCACCTCGTCCAGATCGCCCAGCGCCGCCATCGCCACCTTGGGCGTGCTGGGCGAGCTGGTGGCCAGCGGCAGGCTGGTGACCTCGGGTGGCAGGGCGGCGATGACCGCATCGGCCACGTTCGGATCGAGCCCGCCCGCCACGGTGAGCAGGTTCTTGAGGTCGTTCTCGATCGTGAGCGACCCGCCGCGCAGCGAGTACTGGCCGCACGTGGTGAACATGATGAGCAGCGCCTGGTCGCCGATCTCGCCCTGGTCCAGGTCGGAGTCGGTCATGAAGAAGTCGCCGTTGGTGTTCACCGGCGGGGCCACCGCCGGGATGTCGGTGGTGCTGTTCGCCGCCACGTTCCGATCGGCGCCCACGGTGAGGCTCGGGATCTCGTTGATCCCCTCCACCCGCAGCTCGACGTCCTTCGAGACCGAGTCGCTCGAGTTCCCGTCGACCACCACGATCCCGAGGTAGCGAACCGGGTTGCTCGCGTCCTCGAACCCGCTCGGCGGGGTCCAGACCAGCGTGGCGAGCGCATCGGTCAGCTGGGTCTGGGTGCCGTTGAGGTTGATGGTGAGACCGGTGCCGTCGCCGTTCCCGCTGCTCTCGATGATGGCGCCGCCCACCGCGATGCCGTCGGGGTCGCTCGGACCGTTCAGCAGCTGGTCGACGCCGATCGCCAGCTCCCCGTAGCCGACGTCGAGCTGGACCCGGGCGCAGTTCAGGATCGAGTAGTCGGGCTCGTTGCCCGGGTCGGGCCCGTCGGCCAGCGGGTCGCAGCCCACCGACGGGGCCTGCACCTGGATCGCCTTGTCGTCGCCGGAGATCGGGTCGGTGCCGGTGAACGGCAGGGGCACGTCGATGCCCGTGTAGACGCGTTCGGGTGCCATGAGCACGGGGGTGACGGCCTCGGCCGACTGCACGCCGATGCCGATGCTCAGCGCGAGCAGGCCGACGACGGCAACGATCCGAGCGATGGCTGCGTGGTGCTTCATGTCCTGCCCTCGTGCTGGTCCCGATCCCGCCGGGCGTCAGGGTTCCCCCTTGGGCGAAATGTCTAGTTCAGGGGGTCGGCGGGGTCCACCACCTGGGGGACGAACACGCGCGCGACCAAGACGGCTCGCTGCCACCCCCCTTCGGTAGGGTTCGATCGTGGCCCCGCGACCTCCCCGCCGACCCGGCACGTCCACGTCCAACTTCGGCGTCGGCCGGCGCGAGAACCACGACGCGTCGGCCTTCTACGACCGCTTCGCCATGCCGGAGCTGTCCGACGACGAGGAGCTCGGCCGGGCGCCCGAGGTCGACCGCATCTGGGCCCACGACGCCCGCGCCATGCCCGAGCTGCCCGACGCCTCGGTCGCCCTCGTGGTCACCTCGCCCCCCTACTTCGCCGGCAAGGCCTACGAGGAGGCGCTCGGCGAGGGGGCCATCCCCGAGGACTACGTCGCCTACCTGCGCATGCTCACCGAGGTCTTCCGCGAGTGCGCACGGGTGCTCGAGCCCGGTGGCCGCATCGCGGTCAACGTCGCCAACCTCGGTCGCCGGCCCTACCGCTCCCTGTCCACCGACGTCATCCGGATCCTGCAGGACGAGCTCGGCCTGCTCCTGCGCGGCGAGATCATCTGGCAGAAGGCGCGCGGCGCCGGAGGCAACTGCGCCTGGGGGAGCTTCCGCAGCTCGAAGAACCCGGTGCTCCGAGATCTCACCGAGCGGATCATCGTGGCCAGCAAGGGCCGCTTCGACCGCGCCGGCACCACCGAGCGACGCGTCGAGGAGGGTCGCCCGCACGATGGCCGGATCGACGCTGACCCCTTCCTCGACCTCACGCTCGACCTGTGGGAGTTCCCGCCGGAGTCGGCCAGCCGCCTCGGCCACCCCGCCCCGTTCCCGGTGGAGCTGCCCGAGCGCCTCATCCACCTCTACACCTTCCGTGACGACCTTGTGCTCGACCCGTTCATGGGGTCGGGCTCCACCGGCGTCGCCGCGGTGCGCACCGGCCGGCACTTCGCCGGCTACGACACCGACGAGGCCTACGCCCGCGCCGCCACCGAGCGGATCGACGAGGCCCGGCGCCAGCTGGAGTGGGAGGAGAAGCAGAAGGCCCAGGCGATGCTCCCCCCGATCGCCGACACGTTGCGCAGCCAGGGATCCACCGAGGCGGTCGACTTCCAGCGCCGGGCCACCGCAGACGGCACTCGGGCCAAGGCCTTCGCCCACCAGCTCCTCGAGCACTGCGGCTTCGGCGACGGGCTCGAGGAGAACCGGAAGTTCGCCTGCGGCGCGGAGGTCAACTTCGTCGGCCACGCCCAGGGGAACGAGTGGTTGTTCGACGTCTCGGGCGCCTTCTCCAGCTCCCGGCCCGGGCTGAAGCGCACCGACACCCTCTGGAAGGCGCTCGGCAAGGCCGCGGTGCTGCGGACCGACGTCGCCGCGGAGGAGGCCCGGCGGTTCCGCCTCGTGCTGCTCACCACCGACGTCCCCGGGGCGCGCACCGCCGGCGGCCGGGCGCTGGCCGCCGCCCAGCAGGACGGGCTGATCTGGGACGTGCTCGTGATGCGAGACCCGGTCTCGGTCGCCCGGCTCCTGCAGTACGCCTCGGGCGATCCGGCGTGGACCGAGAACCCGCCGGCGCGCCTCACCGCCTACGACACCCCGGCGCCTCGCCAGGAATAGTTGACGGTTCAACGACGTTGGAGCAGGTGACCCAAGGAGGCCCACCATGCCCGCCGTCACCGCCGACACCCTCGCCCTCCCCCGCCTGACCGAGCCCGATCCGGCCACCGCCGTCGAGCGCCCCATCCGCACCGTCACCACCGCCCCCCGTGGCTTCGAGGGCGAGGGCTTCCCCGTCCGTCGGGCCTTCGCCGGCGTGCCCCTCGAGGACCTCGATCCGTTCATCCACATGGACCAGATGGGCGAGGTCGAGTATGCCCCCGGCGAGCCCAAGGGCACCTCGTGGCACCCGCACCGCGGCTTCGAGACCGTCACCTACATGATCGACGGCCAGATGGTGCACCAGGACAGCCACGGCGGCGGTGGCGTGATCGCCGACGGCGCCACCCAGTGGATGACCGCTGGGCGCGGCATCCTCCACATCGAGACCCCGCCCGAGGCGCTCGTGCGCTCCGGTGGCCTGTTCCACGGCGTCCAGCTGTGGGTGAACCTGCCGTCGGCCGACAAGATGACCTCGCCCAACTACCAGGGCCTCGAGGGCGGCGACGTCACGCTGCTGTCGTCGCCCGACGGCGGCGCGCTCATCCGGGTGATCGCCGGGTCGCTCGATGGCCACGCCGGCCCCGGATCCACCCGCACGCCGATCAACCTGCTGCACCTCACCCTGGCCCCGGGAGCCCTGGTCCGCCTGCCCTGGCCGTCTGCCTTCAACGGGCTCGTCTACGCCCTGGGCGGCGCCGGCACCGTGGGGGCCGAGGGGCACCCGTTGGCGTCGGGCCAGCTGGCCGTGACCGGATCGGGCGATGTGCTCACCGTCGCCGGCTCGCCCAGCCCCGACTCCCGTACCGAGGCGTTCGACGTGCTCGTGCTCGGCGGCCAGCGCATCGGCGAGCCGGTGGCGGCCCACGGCCCGTTCGTGATGAACACCCGGGCCGAGCTGCTCCAGGCCTTCCAGGACTACGAGGCCGGGAAGCTGGGCGTGATCCCGCCCAACGCCATCGGCATCCGCTGACCGAAGCGCCCACGGGCGCGCCGCCGACCGAGGGCCGGTCACCTGTCGAGGGTGCCCGGCCCTCGGCGCGCGCTGGCCGCACCCGCCCACCCCACCACCCGTTCTTGTACCCACCGTCGCCACCAGCCGGCGAACACGGACACAAGAACCGCACCCGCCCACCCCACCACCCGTTCTTGTACCCACCGTCGCCACCAGCGGCGAACACGGGCACAAGAACGGAACGGACCGGGGGACGCGACGAGGCCCCCGCCGGAGCGGGGGCCTCGTGGTCGAACGGGTCGGGGGGCGTTCAGTCGATGGCGGGCTGGGGCTCGAGGAAGCCGTCGTCCACGAAGTCGCCGGCCGCGCTCTGCTCCACCAGGTCGGCGTGGGTGTGCGCCGGGAGGTGCGCGTCGTCCTCGATCAGCACCGACCCGGGCACCGACTCCCCGTGGGGGAGGAGGAAGTAGGCCGCCGCCGCCGCGAGGAACACGGCGATGGCGCCGGCGATGGCGGCGGTGCTCAGGCCGTCGACGAAGGCCGACTTTGCCGCGTCGGCCAGGCCGGCGCCCTGGGTGCCGCCGATGCGGTCGGCCACCGCCAGCGCACCGCTCAGGCCGCTGTCGGCGATGCCGCGGGCCTGGGCGGGGAGCCCGGCGATGGCCGGGCCCAGGCTGGTGGTGTACCGAGACGTGACCACCGAGCCGAGGATGGCCACGCCCAGGGCGCCGCCGAGCTCACGGGTGGTGTCGTTCATGGCCGACCCGACGCCGGCCTTGCCGAGCGGCACCGACGACATGATCAGCGTGGTGAGCGGCGTCATGGTGGTGGCCATGCCGGCGGCCAGCGGGATGATGGCCAGGTAGACGGCCCAGATCGAGCTGTCGGTCTGCACCTGCGAGAAGGCCAGCAGGCCGACGCCGATGAAGCTGAGGCCCACCGGCACCACCCGGGCGGCACCGAAGCGGGCCACGAACTTGGGGATGTTCGGAGCCAGGGCCATCATCACGATGGCCATGGGGAGCTGCAGCAGGCCCGACTGGAACGGCGAGTAGCCGAGGACCAGCTGGAAGTACTGCGCCACCAGGAAGAAGGTGCCGAACATGGCGAAGAACGTGAGCGTCATGCCGCCCGAGGCCACGCTGAAGCGGCGGTCACGGAACAGCTTGAGGTCGAGCATCGGGTAGCGGGCCGTGCTCTCCCGCCAGAGGAACAGGCCCATGGCCACCGCCGAGAGGGCGAAGGTGGTGAGCGTCTCGGTGGAGCCCCAGCCGTGGGACGGGCCCTCGATGATGCCGTACACGAGCGAGCCCAGAGCCACGATGGAGAGGGCGGCACCCGGGATGTCGAGCGGCTGCTCCTCGGGGTCCTTGGAGGTGGGCACGAGGATGGCGCCGGCCACGAGGGCGATCAGGATCACCGGCAGGTTGACGAGGAAGACCGACCCCCACCAGAAGTGCTCGAGCAGGTAGCCCGAGGCGATCGGTCCGATGGCGGCACCGCCACCGGAGATGCCGGCCCAGATGGCGATGGCCTTGGGCCGCTCGTGGGCGGGGAAGACGTTGGTGAGGATCGACAGCGTGGAGGGCATCACGAACGCCGCGGCCACGCCCATGATCGCCCGGGCGCCGATGATCATCGAGGCGCTGTCGGCCGTGCTGGCCACCGCGGCGCCGATGAGGAAGAGGAACAGGCCCGCCTGGAGGGCCCCCTTCCGGCCGAAGCGGTCGCCGATGGTGCCGGCGGTGAAGAGCAGGCCGGCGAACACCAGGGAGTAGGCGTCCACCATCCACTGCAGCGAGCTGGTGGAGGCGTCGAGCTCCCGGGCCAGCGTGGGGATGGCCACGTTGAGGGCGGTGTTGCCGATGATGACGATGATCAGGCTGGTGCACAGCACCGCCAGGATCGCCCAGCGGCGGTGGTAGATCGACGGTTCGATCTCGTAGTCGGTGGTGGTCTGCATGACGGTGCTCCAGAGGGGGGGTCGTGCTGGCGCCGGGTTTCGCTACGCCAACGGATCAGAACTCTAGAACGTCTGCCACTCGAATGCACCAGGGAATTTGCTGCTGAGGGGGTGACATCTGCCACGTCGAAGGTCAGCACGTGGCCAGCCGAACGGGGTTTCGCTACGATGTTGGCTCATGGCTCGCCCTCGCTCCGAACAGGCGCACAACGCCGCCCTCGAGGCCACCCTCGAGCTGCTGCTGCGCGAGGGCGTGGAGGGCGTCACCTTCGAGGAGGTGGCGTCGCGCTCGGGCGTGGCCAAGTCCACGCTGTACCGCCACTTCGGCAACCGGGCCGGGCTCATCTCCAAGGCGGCCGGCCAGTGCCTGGTGGAGCACCCCACACCGGACACGGGCACGCTCGCAGGGGACCTGAAGTTCCTCTTCGAGCGCTTCAGCCAGGCCGAGGACGAGCGCCAGGTGAACGACATCCTTCCGCTGCTCATGGACGAGGCGAAGCGAGATCCGGAGATCGACGAGCTGCTGGCGTCGATGCTGGCCGAGCGGCGGCGCCCGATCCGCACCGTGCTCCAGCTCGCTCAGCTGCGCGGCGAGATCGGCGCGGATGTCGATCTCGACACCGCCATGTCGATCCTGATCGGCCCCTTCACCTACCGGAAGATGGTGGAGCGCAAGGAGGTCACCCCGGAGTTCACCGACGCGGTGATGGCCGCCGCCATCGCCGGCCTGCGCGCCACGGCCGGCGCGCCGATGGCCTGAGGGCCGCTCAGCCCACCTGCTCGGCGGCCCAGCTGGCCCACTCCTCGTTGGCGGCGGTGACCCGCATGCCGTTGTCGAGGGCGAGCCGGGCGAAGCGGTCGAAGCCGCTGTCGTCCCACGCGGTCTGCTGGTCGACCGCCACCAGGAGCTCGTGGAACTGGCGGTACGTGTCCGCCTCCCGCTCGAGGTAGCGGCGCGCCGCGTCGGGGTCGACCGCCCACAGGAAGAAGACCCGCAGGAGCGCCTCGCTGCGGCGGTTCCGCTCGGGCTCGACGTCGAGCAGCCAGCGCTGCAGCTCGGCGCGCCCGTCGTCGGTGATGGCGTACTCCTTGCGGTTCCGGGCCCCGACCGAGGTCACCTCGATGAGCTCGTCGGCGGTCATCCGGTTGAGCTCGGTGTAGAGCTGGCTCTGGGTGGCGGGCCAGACGAAGTCCAGCGAGGCCTCGAACCGCTTGAGGAGGTCCCAACCGGATCCGGGGCGATCGGCGAGGAGGCCGAGCAGGGCGTGGCGGAGGCTCATGCCGTCATCATATATCACTCTTGACAGGTCAGGCGAGGAGGCTTAGGGTTCGACCTGTCAAAGTGAACAGGTCAACAAGGAGACATGAGATGTCGTACCTGCGGAGCTTCGGTCCTTGGATCGCCTACGGGATCGCCTCGAGCGTGGTCGACCGCAAGGCCGCCGCCGTGGTCGGCCTGCTCGTGGCCGTGCACGCCGTGCGGGACCAGCGGCGCCGCTTCGAGGAGGTCGACGACCTCTCGCAGGCCACCCGCCTGTTCTTCCTGGCGCTCGTGGCCGTGTGCCTGGTGGCGCCCGAGGCCGCGCTCCTGCGGTTCACC
>JAHBSN010000169.1 GCA_019639095.1 Actinomycetota bacterium | reverse complement strand
GCACATCCTGGAGGTGCAGCGGCTGATCCGGTTCATGCCCAAGGTCGTCATCGCCGTCGTCCCCGGGTGGGCCGCCGGCGGCGGGCACAGCCTGCACGTCACCTGTGACCTGACCCTGGCCAGTCGCGAACACGCCCGGTTCAAGCAGACCGACGCCGACGTGGGCAGCTTCGACGGGGGCTACGGCAGCGCCTACCTGGCCAAGCAGGTCGGGCAGAAGTTCGCCCGCGAGATCTTCTTCCTCGGCGACACCTACACGGCCGAGGACGCCCACCGCATGGGCATGGTGAACGCGGTCGTGGACCACGCCGACCTCGAGCGGGTGGGCCTCGAGTGGGGCCGCAAGGTCATGGGCAAGAGCCCCACCGCCCAGCGGATGCTCAAGTTCTCGTTCAACCTGATCGACGACGGGCTGGTGGGCCAGCAGGTGTTCGCCGGCGAAGCCACCCGCCTCGCGTACGGCACCGACGAGGCGGCCGAGGGCCGCGACTCGTTCCTGGAGAAGCGGGACCCGGACTGGTCACCCTACCCCTGGGCCTACTGACGGCGCCGGCCGACGCTCGGCCGCTCAGCCGGCGGGCTGGGCCGGGGCATCGGCCACCGGGCCGATGGTGGCGAACCCGGCGTTGAGGAGGGCCACGTCGCCGTCGAGGTCGTCGGCGGCGGCGGTCGAGGAGCAGTCCTGCGCGGCCAGGGCCTCGCCGAAGTCGCCGTCGAGGTCGGCCTCGGCCTCCTCGAGGCCACGCACCTCGCCGGTGGCGCACGAGGGCACGTTGAGGTTGGTGACCGCCACGGGCTCCTCTCCGGCGGCGATGGCCTCACGGTGCTCCTCGAGCCAGTCGAGGATGAGGGGCACCGCGGCCTCGTAGTCGTAGGTGGCACCGGTTCCCTGGCTCGTGGCCAGCGCCGGGACCCCACGGGCCACGGCGGCCCGGGCGGCGCCGACCGTGCCGGAGAGGTCCACCGCCGGACCGACGTTCTGGCCCTCGTTGATGCCGGTGATGACCAGGTCGGGCTCGATGCCGAGGTCGTCGATGGCCACCCGCACGGCGTCGGAGGGGAAGCCCTCCACCGCCTTCGCCGGGTGGCCGCTCGCCAGCTCCACGTCGGTGACGGGCAGGTCGCCCTCGGTGCTCTTGCCGCCGGTGCCGCTCTGCTGGGTGAGCGGCGCCACCACCGTGACCTCCACGCCGTCGACGCCCGAGAGCGCCTCCACCAGCACGTCGATGCCCTCGGCCTGGTAGCCGTCGTCGTTGCTCACCAGGATCTGGAGCGGTTCGGCGGCGACCGTGGTGGTGGTGGTGGCCTCGGCGGCGGCCGTGGTGGTGGTCGGGTCGGCGGCGCCGTCGCTGTCGGAGCTGCCGCACCCGGCGAGCACCAGTGCGGCGCTCACCGCTAGGGCGGCCAGGACGGAGGTGGGGCGGGACATGGCGGACCTCGTGAGGTGGTGGGTCGGAGCGGAGGGAGGGTCAGGCGGTGGGCGCGGGACGCGCGCCGCGCAGGAGGCGGCCGGGGTGCTCGCCGGTGGCCTCGCCGTCGCGGAAGGTGACGACGCCCGACTTCACGGTGGCGAGGTAGCCCTCGGCCCGTTGGAGCAGCCGCCGTCCGCCGGCGGGCAGGTCGGCGTGGACCTCGGGCGCGAGCAGCCGGAGGCGCTCGAAGTCGATCACGTTCACGTCGCCCACCATCCCCGGCGCGAGCACGCCGCGGTCCTCCAACCCGTAGAGCCGGGCGGTGTCTCGCGTCTGGCGCTGCACCACGAGCTCGAGCGGGAGCCGCTCGCCACGGGAGCGATCGCGCACCCAGTGGGTGAGCATCCAGGTGGGCATGGACGCATCGCAGATCGTGCCCACGTGGGCCCCGCCATCGGCCAGGCCGAGCACGGCGGCCGGGTGCAGGATCATCTCGCGGGTGCTGTCGGAGATGCCGTCGCTGTAGTTGAGGATCGGCAGGTAGAGCAGGCCCCGGCCGTCGTCGGCGAGCATGGCGTCGAGCGCCACCTCGATCACCGAGCGTCCCGACGCCGCGGCCACCGCCGCCACCGAGGCGTCGGGCCCGGGCTCGTAGTCGGGCGGGTCGCCCAGCAGGTAGGTGCGCTCGGCGGCGTGGGCCAACTGGGCCGCCGTCTCGGCGTCGGGCTCCCAGGCGAGCACGTCGGCGCGGCCCTCGGGCGACCGCAGGCGGGCCAGCTTCTCGTGGCGCGGACGGCCGGCCAGGGCCTGGTACGCGGGCACGGCGTCGAGGAAGGAGTAGGTGGTCTCGAACCCCGACAGCAGGCCCGTGGGCCGACCGGCCACCTGCGGCACGAGCGCCACGCCGGACTCGGCGGCGATGGCGGACTCCTCGAGCATCTCGCGCCAGAGCTCGGGCGCGGTGTCCACCTGCAGCATGGCGAACGACACCGGCCGCCCGATCTTCTCGGCCAGGCGGCGCATCCACGCCACCTCCTGCAGGGGCGCCACGATGTCCTCGCCGGCCGAGCCCGTGGGCGCCAGCTCGAACACCCCGGTGCCCAGCTCACCGAGCACGGCGCCGATCCCGAAGAGCTCGTCCTCGGCGGCGTAGGTGCCAGGCACGGGCTCACCGTCGATGGCGCGGTGGGCGATGGTGCGGCTGGTGGAGAACCCGAGGGCGCCGGCCGCCACCGCCTCGCGCACGATGGCCGCCATCGCCTCGATGTCGTCGGAGGTGGCGGGCTCGTTGCGGGCACCGCGCTCGCCCATCACGTAGGCCCGCACCGCGCCGTGGGCGATCTGGGTGCCGAGGTCGACGGTCCAACGCCGTCGGTCCAGCGCATCGAGGTACTCGGGGAACGTCTCCCACTCCCACGTGATCCCCTCGGCGAGCGCCGTGCCGGGGATGTCCTCCACGCCCTCCATGAGCCCGATCAGCCAGTCGTGGCGATCGGGCGCGGCCGGAGCGAAGCCCACGCCGCAGTTGCCCGCCACGAGCGTGGTGACGCCGTGCCAGGAGCTGGGCGCGAGGTCGTCGTCCCACGTGGCCTGGCCGTCGTAGTGCGAGTGGATGTCGACCCAGCCGGGCGTGACCAGCGCGCCGGCGGCATCGATCTCGTGGCGACCCCGCTCCTCCACCCGGCCGACGACGCTCACCCGGCCCTCGTCGATGGCGACGTCGGCGGTGGTGGCGTCGGCCCCGGTGCCGTCGACCACGCTGCCGCCGCGGATCACCAGGTCGTGTGCCATCGAGCTCCCCTGCTGCTTCGTCCCTGACTCGGCGCACCCTACCGAGCCGCGGCAGGCGCCGCGGGCCGAACCCCACCGGTGGGATTTCTCGGCGGCTCGGCGTCAGCACAGACGATCCGTCTAGTTGTCCTCCCTGAACCGGACCACCGCCGGCGTGGGGCGACCCCGCCGCGAAGCCGGAGCACCGCACCAGCTGAAGGGAACCCCATGCACACGTCGAAGGCGCGCCGCCGCATCGCGGCCGGTCTGCTCACCACCCTGGCCCTGGCCGGATCGGCCCTCGTGACCGAACCCGCATCGGCCGCCACCACCCAAGACGTCGTCTACTCCACCGACGGCGGCACCACCTGGACCACCACCCCCACCGTCGCCCCCGGCGCCACCGTCCTGGTCCGCCAGTGGTTCGACAACACCGACGACCTCCACGCCACCGCCGCCTCGGAGACCACCACCCTCCCCACCGGGTTCACCCCCACCGGCACCACCCAGGTCTGCCTCAACCCCTCCACCACCACCATCACCAGCCCCAACGGCACCGAGCTCCAGTGCGCCACCGCCGACAGCGGCGCCGTCTGGTCCGACACCAGCCTCACCATCAGCCCCACCGCCGGCCTCTTCGGCCAGCCCGCCACCGACACCAGCGGCATCCTCGCCGCCGGCCGCAAGCGCTACCTCAGCCTCGACCAGTGCCGATGGACCAACACCACCGACAACCGCCGCGCCAGCATCCTCATCGACACGGCCGACTTCACCACCAACACCGGCGCCGGCAACGCCACCACCACCAGCAGCTGCGTGAAGGTCACGGGCGCCGCCTGGACGGCCGCCACCGCCAACAACGCCTTGACGAACTACAGCTTGTTCGCCCGCCGCTACGTCAACCTCCACCAGTGCCGCTGGCGCACCGGGGTGAACAACATCCAGGCCTGGAACCAGAACGGCACCGACACCGACTACCGCGCCTACTCCAACACCTCGAACTCCGCCGACACCGCGGTCAACTGCACCCCCGGCCTCAGCTTCCCGTTCGAGTCGGGCCCGTCGGGCGTCCAGGCGCTCGACGTGCTCACCAACCGCTACCTCAACCTGCACCAGTGCCGCTGGGCCGACCCGGGCTCGGACAACCGGCTGACCGCCGCCATCAACACGAGCGCCACGGGCAACTACGTGTCGGGCACCAATGCCTCCAACACGCCCGACGCCACGCGCTCCTGCACCACCCCGAGCAACTGGAGCCTCGACGCGAGCAGCAGCGGCCTGCAGGTGCTCGACCTGCTCGACACCAGCCGGGGCAAGGGCTACGTCGAGTACTCGATGACGGCCCCCGCCGAGCCCACGGCCGCGTTCTGCGACGCCCTGGACGGCGACCCGGTCACCGCCGAGAGCTTCACCCAGAACACCGCCCTCACCTCCTCCGCCGGCACCGCCCCCGCCACCGGCACCCTCTCGGTCGACTGGACCCAGCTGACCGACCCCTGCCCCGACGACATCGGCAACCTGATCGACCCCGGCACCGGCCTCCTCACCGCCGGCACCCTCGCCCTCGCCGGCGCCGGCGTGGCCACCTACCGACGGCGCCGCACCACCCTCGCCTAGTCCCCCACGGGGCGAGGCTCCGGGATCACCCCCTCCCCCACCTGGATCCCGGAACCCGGGCCGGTGGTCGACCGATTCGGTCGGCCACCGGCCCGGTGCGCGTCGGGGCGCAGGCTCACCAGGGGTCGATGCCCGGCCGCTTCCGACCGACGCGCGGCTCGGGGGGTGGCGCGCTCGCGATGGCGTGCACCACCCGGCCTCGCGTCTCGGCCGGATCGATCACGTCGTCGATCTCGAGGTGGGCCGCCATGTTCAGCGCCTGCCCGTGTCGGTAGGCCGCCTCCACCATGGCGTCGAAGGCCCGTTCCCGCTCGGCGTCGTCCTCGATCGCCTCGAGCTCGGCGCGGAACCCGAGGCGCACCGCGCCCTCCAGGCCCATGCCCCCGAACTCGCCGGTGGGCCAGCTGAGCGTGGCGATCGGCGCGTGGAAGCTGCCGCCGGCCATGGCCATGGCCCCGAGGCCGTAGCCCTTGCGCAGTACGACCACCACGAGCGGGACCGTCAGCGTGGCACCGGTCACGAACAGGCGGGAGAAGCGCCGGACCTGCGCGGACTCCTCGGCCTCGGGGCCGACGAGGAAGCCCGGCGTGTCGCACAGCGACACCACCGGCAGGTCGTGGGCGTCGCAGAGCTGGAGGAACCGCGCCGCCTTGTCGGCGGCGGGCGCGTCGATGGCACCGCCGAGCACCGCCGGGTCGTTGGCGATCAGGCCCACCGGCCGACCCTCGATCCGGACCAGCGCGGTGAGGATCGCCCGCCCGTACTCCCGGCGCAGCTCGAGCACCGAATCGACGTCGGCCAGGCCGGCCACCGCGGCCCGCACGTCGTACACCTGCTTGCGGTGCTCGGGCACCACGGCGCGCAGCGCCACGGCGTCGGGCGCCTCCCACGTGGCCACCGAACCCTGGAAGTAGGAGAGGTAGCGCTTGGCCACGTCGACGGCCTCGGCCTCGTCGGCCACGGCCACGTCGACCACGCCGTTGGCCACCTGCACGCCGATCGGCCCGATGTCCTCGGGGCGGAACGAGCCGAGCCCGCCGCCCTCGACCATGGCCGGGCCGCCCATCCCGATGTTCGAGTCGGCGGTGGCGATCACCACGTCGCAGCACCCGAGCAGGGCGGCGTTCCCCGCGAAGCACCGGCCGGCGGCGATGCCGACCGTGGGCACCAGGCCCGAGAGTCGGGCGAAGAGGTGGAACGCCGGCGTGTCGAGCCCGGCGATCACCGGCACGTCGGTGTCCCCCGGGCGGCCCCCGCCGCCCTCCGCGAAGAGCACCACCGGCAGCCGCAACCGCTCGGCCAGCTCGAACATGCGGTCCTTCTTGGCGTGGTTCCGCTGCCCCTGCGTCCCGGCCAGCACGGTGTAGTCGTAGGCCACCACCGCGCACCGGGCCCGGTCCTCGGGCACGAGGTGCCCGTTGACCCGCCCGATCCCGGTGATCAGCCCGTCGGCCGGGGTCCGCTGCTCCAGGTCCTGTCGGCTGCGGCGCGCGGTCTGCGCCGCGAAGGCGAAGCCGCCCCACTCCTCGAACGAGTCGGGGTCGCACAGGTCGGCCACGTTCTCGCGCGCCGTGCGCTGGCCTCGGGCACGGCGCTTGGCCACCGCCTCGGGGCGGGCGCCGTCGTCCAGCAGCGCCCGCCGGCGTCGCAGCTCGGCCAGGTCGGCCCGCTCCGGGGCAACCTCGGGATCGGCCCCGCCGCCGGCCGAGGCCTCAGCGCCACCGGCGTCGGCGCCGGCGCCGGCGGGAACGAGCTCGGCCAGCACATCGCCGGCCACCACCGCGTCGCCAACGGTCACCGCGAAGGAACCCACCACCGAGCGGGCCGGTGCTGGCACGGGGTGCTCCATCTTCATGACCTCGAGCACCACCAGCGCGGCCCCGGCCTCCACCACAGCGCCGACGGGCACCGGGAGCGAGGCCACGGTGGCGGCCATGGGGGCGAGCACGCGCACCGGCGGGGCCGGCGGTGGGTCCGAGGGCGAGGCCATGGCGCAGACCTACCACGCCTCGCCGAGCGCGGTCAGTCCGCGAGCGCGGGCTCGGCGTCGTCCGACGCGTGGCCGACCTGCGGTCCGGCTTCGGCGGCATGGGGCGCCTCGAGCCCGCCCAGCCCGTGGCCGGCCTTGATGCGCACGGCCTCGAGGAACCGGTGGACGGCCCCGGCGGTGAAGATCGTCCGAGGCGAGTCGAACACCTCGAAGGCGTGCTGCGCACCGGGCAGTTCGGCGTAGGCCACCGGGTTGGCCGACGCGGCGCGCAGCATGGCCACGAACGAGCGGGCCTGCTCCACCGGCACCAGCGAGTCGTTCTCGCCGTGGATGACGAAGAACGGCGGCGCGTCGTGGCCCACCCACGACATGGTGGAGGCCTGCTCCCACACGTCGAAGGCGTCGGTGCGGCTCGCCTTCATCACGAGCCGCTCGAGCATGCCGTCCATGTCGGCCCGGCCCGTGCCGTCGCGGTTGGTCAGGTCGTAGACGCCGTAGAACGGCACGGCGGCCACCACCGAGGTGTCGGCATCCTCGAAGCCGGGTTGGAAGGCCGGCTCGTTCGCGGTGAGCGCGGCGAGCGAGCAGAGGTGGCCGCCGGCGGATCCGCCGGTGATGCACACGAAGTCGGGGTCGCCGCCATGGTCGGCGATGTTCGCCTTCACCCACGCGAGGGCCCGCTTCACGTCGACGATGTGGTCGGGCCAGGTGGCCCGGGGGCTCAGGCGGTAGTTGATCGACACGCACACCCAGCCGCGCTCGGCCATGTGGGCCAGCAGGGGCAGCGCCTGCTGCTCCTTGTTGCCGATCACCCACGCCCCGCCGTGCACCTGCACCAGCACCGGCGCCTTCGCGTCGGCGGGCAGGTCCGGCCGCTTCCACACGTCGAGCTCGTTGCGGCGGCCGGCATCGCCGTAGCGGATCGACGGCCCGTGCACGTAGCGCCGCTTCCACCGCGCCAGCGGCCCGGCGGCGATGCGACGGTGGTCGAGCCCGCCACGGGGCGGGGCGGGCTCCTCGCCGGGCCGCACCAGATCGAGGTCGTCGCCCAGGCCCTCGCGCAGGGCGGCGTCGTAGACGTCGCCGGCCTCGAGCGACTGGCGCCACACCTTCACCAGCGCCGACCACGACGCGAGCGACACGCCGAGCCCGATCAGCCCCCGCCGGGTGCGCAGCGCGCCGCGCCGGGCGAAGACCAGGGTGGCGACCACCTGCCACGCGATGGCGTGCAGCGGCAGCTCGGAGGTGAGCCACCCGGGGAAGAAGCCGAGGACGCCGGCCCGGCCGGTTCGCTTGAGGGGGCGGCGGGCGTTGGCGGTGTTGGCGGCGCCGATCGCCGAGGCGACCAGGAACGCCTGGCCGGCACGCTCGCGGACGGCGGGGTCTGGGCGGGTCATGGGGACAGTCTCGCCGCTCGCGTACCCTGAACGCCCATGAGGGGCGTGGGGGCACGGACGGCGGCGATGGCCATGGCGCTGGTGGTGGTGGCCGCCGCGTGCTCG
>JAHBSN010000168.1 GCA_019639095.1 Actinomycetota bacterium | reverse complement strand
CGCGGCCATGCCCGGCCCCGTCACCGTGCTCACGCCGAGCCGCGCCGATTCGCGCGTGGTCACGCTCGACGTGATCGGGGCCGTGGTGGACGCCATCGTGCGCAGCGCCGCCTCCCGCCTGGAGCTGCCGGCCCCGCCGCCGCAGATCTCGTCCCCGTCGTCGGTGGCCGAGGCCGTGATCACCCGGGTCGACGGCTCGCACTTCGTGGCCCCGGTGGCGCCCGGCGCCGAGGTGTCCAAGCGCCTCGACCGATGGGCCCGGCCCGTCACCACGCCGGTGAAGCACCGCCTGGTGGTGGCCCTCGAGCCGCCCGACAAGGGCGACGCGTGGTTCCTGTCGGTGCTCGGCCGGGGCGTGGAGGGCAACCTCCTGCCCATCGAGGCCGCCATCGCCGACGGCAAGGCCACCAAGCCGCTCGTCGACGAGCTCGTCCGGCTCGAGCGCATCCTCCCGGCCCTCCTGCGGCCCGGGGCCCAGCGCCGCGGCCAGGTGTACCTGAGCCAGGACGAGGCCTGGGAGCTCATGACCGTGACCGGCGCGGCGGTGGAGGCGGCCGGGTTCGAGGTGCGGGTGCCGGCCCTTTCGCGCCGCAAGCCCGCGGCCGGCCTCCGCTTGTTCACCGAGCCCACCGGCGACACCGTGGTGGGCGCCCAGCAGCTCAGCAACGTGCGCTGGTCGGTCGTGTTCGACGACGTGGAGCTCACCGCCGAGGAGATCGCCCGGCTGGCGGCCGAGGCCCGGCCGCTCGTGCGGTCCAAGGGCCGTTGGGTCGAGCTGGACAAGGTCGACCTCAAGGAGGCGGCCGCCGCCCTGGCCGAGCGGGCCGACCAGACCCGCCTCACCGGCGCCGAGATCCTCCGCCACTCGGTGGGCCTCGAGGGGTCCATGCTCGCCGGCGGCCTCCAGGTGGAGGGCGCCGGGTGGGCCACCGACCTGCTGGCGAAGGCGGCGGCGGCGCCGGCCGACCTCACCACCACGCCGGAGGGGTTCCGCGGCGAGCTGCGCGCCTACCAGGCCGACGCCCTCGCCTGGCTCGGCTTCCTGGACTCGGCCGACCTCGGCGGCTGCCTGGCGCTCGACATGGGCCTGGGCAAGACGCCCACCCTGCTCGCGCACCTGGGCCGCTCCGCGGGCGCCGGTCCGGCGCTCGTGGTGGCCCCGCCGGCGGTGGTGGGCAACTGGCAGCGCGAGGCGGCCAACTTCACCCCCGGCCTCGAGGTCCTGGTGCACCACGGTGCGTCCCGCCTGTCGGGCATGGCGCTCGATCGTGCCGTGGCCAAGGCCGACGTCGTCATCACCACCTACGGCACGGCGGTGCGAGACGTCGAGGCGCTGGAGAAGGTCTCGTGGGACCGCCTCGTGCTCGACGAGGCGCAGGTCATCAAGAACCCCGCCAACGACACCTCGCAGCAGCTGCGCCGGCTCCCGGCCCGCAGCCGCATCGCCCTCACGGGCACGCCGATCGAGAACGGCCTGGGTGACCTCTGGGCGATCCTCGACTTCTGCAACCCGGGGCTGGTCGGGCCGCGGCCCACCTTCGTCGCCCAGCTCGCCGGCGAGGGCGAGGCCGCGCTCAAGGCGCTCAACGGCCTGCTCGTGTTCCGCCGCACCAAGAGCGAGCCCGACGTGGCCGCCACGCTGCCCGACCGCATCGACGAGCTCGACCACTGCGTGATGACCCCCGAGCAGATCGGGCTCTACCAGGCGGTGCTCGACAGCCTCGTGGTCGATGCGTCGCAGGTGGACGGCGAGCCCAAGCAGGGGGCGATCCTGGCCGCCATCACCGCCCTCAAGCAGATCTGCAACCACCCGGCGGCGTACCAGAAGGACGACACCCGTCCGCTGGCGGGGCGTTCGGGCAAGCTCACCCGGCTCGAGGAGATCGTCGACCAGGTCTTCGCCGGTGGCGAGCGGGTGCTGATCTTCACCCACTTCGCCGAGTGGGGGGTGCGCTTGGCCGAGCACCTCACCGAGCTCACCGGCGTGGCGATCTCCTGCTACCACGGCGGTCTGGCTCGGGGTGCCCGGGATCGCATGATCGAGGACTTCCAGGCACTCGACGGGCCGGGCGCGCTGGTGCTGTCGCTCAAGGCGGGCGGCACCGGCCTCAACCTCACCGGCGCCAACCACGTGGTCCTCTACGACCGCTGGTGGAACCCGGCCGTGGAGGACCAGGCCCGAGACCGGGCCTGGCGGATCGGCCAGACCAAGACCGTGATCTCGCACCGCCTGGTGTGCCCGGGCACCGTCGACGAGCGGGTCGAGGAGGTGGTGGCGGGCAAGCGCCACATCGCCGACCTCGTCCTGCCCAAGGCCAGCTCCATGGCCGACCTCGACCCCGAGCAGCTCCGCGTCGCGCTGGGCCTGCGCACCGACGACCTGCTGACCGAGGACGACTGATGGGGGGCACCCGATGAGCGGCACGAACGGCAACCAGGGCGGCGGCGGGTCGGGGCGTCGCAAGCAGCAGGGCCGTCGGCGCGGCAACAAGCCGAAGCCGGTCGACCTGTGGCGCCCGGTGCCGCAGCTGCCCGATCCCGAGCCCATCCAGCCGGCCCAGGACCCCGGCATCGTCCTGCGCTCCCTCGGCCCGCCGCCGCTTCACGGCCACGTCGGCCCGGCCGAGCACGCCTTCGAGCTCGTGGTGCGCCACGCCGCCCGCCTCGCCACCGCCCTCGCGGCGGGCTCGGGCCTGCTGGCCGACGAGGCCGACGACGCGGATCGTTGAGGTCGTGAGCGCGCCGGGCGCGACGTCGACCGAGATCGCCGGCCCCGCGGGGTCGCCGTCCTCGGCCTCGACGTCCCCGCCCACCGGACCCGGGTTCGGGCCCTTCAGCCCGGCTGCGCTCGCCTCCATCGGCGCCGGTGCGGTGCACCTGGCGGCCATCGGTCCCCACGCCGACGTCCCCCAGGCCGCAGCCACCTTCGCCGCCCTCGGCCTCGCCCAGCTCGCCTGGGGTGCGGCGGCGCTCCCCGCCCGGCGGCGCGCCGTCGGCGCGGTGGGGCTGGTCCTGCACGGCGCCGCGCTCGTGGGCTGGGTGCTGGCCAAGACCGCGGGCATCGCATGGATCGACGGGCTCTCGTCGCCCGAGGCGCTCCAGCTGGCCGACCTGATCGCCGCGGTGCTGGCCGCGGTGGCCGGGGCGCTCACGGCGCGCGTCCTGCTCGCCGGCCGGACCGCCGCCGTCCCCGGCCGGCGCCTCGCGCTACCGGCGGCGGCGGTGCTGGTCGTGGCCGTGCTGGGGGCGTTCACCACGCCCGGCCACCAGCACGACGACCACGACCACGACGAGGGCCCGGTGGGCCACGCCCACGCCGTGGGCCCGCTACCGGCGGTCGACTACGACCCGGCCGACGTCGACCTGTCGGGCGTCCCCGGCGTCACGAGCACCGAGCGCGAGCGGGCGGAGCGGCTCGTGCGGGCGGCGGTGGCGGCGGCGCCCGCGTGGAGTCGGGTGGCCGACGCCGAGGCGGCCGGGTTCCGCCTCGCCGACCTCGACGTGGCCGGGGTGGAGCAGTACGTGCGCTGGCCGGCGCTCGCCGACGACCACGAGGCCGACCCGGCGAACCCGGAGGGGCTGGTCTACGAGGTGTCGCCGTCGGGTCGGCGCACCCTGGTGGCCCTGGTGCTGCTGGTGGGACCCGACGTCCCGGTGTCCGATGCGCCCGACCTCGGCGGAGCGCTGGCGCCGTGGCGGGTGGAGGACCACCTGTGCGCCACGGGCTCGGGGGCGGAGCGCCGCCTCACCGGCCTGGCGGCGGCCGACGGATCGTGCCCGGTCGGCCAGAGCCCGGCGGGCACGCTGCTGCGCCAGCAGGTGTGGGTGGTCCCGCATCGGTGCGGGCCCTTCGCCGGCCTCGACGACGTGGCCGACCGGTTGGAGGCGCCCACGGTGGAGGCCTGCGTCGGGCCCTGACGGCCGGCAGCCCGGCCGGGGCTCACCAGTTGGAGCGGTCGGCCTTGCACACCACGCAGACGTCGGTGGCCGGGAGCGCCTCCAGGCGGGCGTCGCCGATGGGCTTGCCGCACCGGGCGCAGGTCTTCCAGCTCTTGCCCTTGGCTCGCTCCTCGGCGGCGTCGATCACCTCGAGGAACAGGCCCTCCTCCACGATGCGCGTGCGGAGTCGGTCGCGCTCGAAGCGGGTCAGGTCTCCTTCGGAGCCGCCCTCGTCCTCGCCGGCCCCCACGTCGCTCGCCGCCTCCTCGGGGTCGAGCTCGTCGTAGGTGGCCTGCATGACGGCGATGGCCGCCTCGGTCTCGGCGCGGAGCTGCTGGAGGTTCTTGCGGTGCTTGGCGACGGTGAGCGAGTCGGACATGGCGGGGGGACCTCGGGTGGGGGGGAAGGAAGCGGGAGCGGGGCAACCTATCGCCTGCACCTGCTGCGCCCAACACGGCGGGGCGGGGTCTTCGCCACCGCCAGGGCATCCCCGCGGTCGTGGTGTGGGAGCCTGGCGGGCCACCCGCCTCGAGGAGGACCCCATGAGCGTCGACGAGCCCGCACTGTCCGGCAAGGTGGCCATCGTCACCGGCTCAACCAGCGGCATCGGCGCGGCCATCGCCCGCCACTTCGCCCGCCACGGCGCCGGCATCGTGCTCAACTCGGTGCGATCGGTGGAGGCGGGGGAGGCGTTGGCGGCCGAGCTGCCCGACGCCGTCTACGTGCAGGGCTCCATCGCCGAGCCGGGGGTCCCGCAGCGCCTCGTCGATGCCGCCCTCGAGCGCTGGGGTCGGCTCGACGTGCTCGTCAACAACGCCGGCACCACCCGGTCGATCCCGCACCACGACCTCGAGGCGGCGTCGCTCGACGTGTGGCGCGAGATCTTCGAGACGAACGTGTTCGGCACGTGGGAGATGACCCGGGTGGCGGCGCCGCACCTGACCGAGCAGCAGGGGAGCGTGGTGATGGTCACCTCGCTGGCAGGGGTCCGCCCGGTCGGGAGCTCGGTGCCCTACGCCTCGTCGAAGGCCGCGCTCAACCACCTCACGGCGCTGCTGGCCAACGCCCTCGGGCCGGGACTGCGGGTGAACGCCGTGGCTCCGGGGCTGGTGGACACGCCGTGGACGGCCGACTGGGACGCGCTCCACGAGGCGGTGGGGGCGATGGCCCCGATGCGCCGTTCGGCGGTTCCCGACGACCTCGTCGACGTCGCGCTGGTGCTGGCCACCAACACCTACCTCACCGGCCAGGTGATCGTGGTCGACGGTGGCTTCGGCCTCCGCTGACGCCGACGCGGGCCTGTGGTCGCCGGCCCGGCGACAGCTCACCGTCGGGCTCCTGCTCACGATCACGCTGGTGGCCTTCGAGAGCCTGGCGGTGGCCACCGTGATGCCCGACGTGAAGGACGACCTCGGCGGGCTCGCGCTCTACGGGTGGGTGTTCAGCGGGTTCTTCCTCGCCAGCCTGCTCGGCATCGTGGTGTCGGGCCGCCTGGCCGACGAGCGGGGGCTGGCCCTGCCGTTCACCGCCGGGCTGGTGCTGTTCTCGGCGGGGCTCGTGGTCGGAGGCACCGCCGGCTCGATGCCGGTGCTCGTGGTCGGGCGCATCGCGCAGGGCTTCGGCGCCGGCGCCATCCCGGCCACCGCGTACGCCGCGGTCGGCCGCGGCTACCCGGCGGCGCTGCGCCCGCGCGTGTTCGCCGCCATGTCCACGGCGTGGGTGGTGCCGGGTCTCGTGGGACCGGCGCTGGCCACGCTGGTGGAGCACGCGTGGTCCTGGCGCCTCGTGTTCCTCGGCCTCCTGCCGTTCGTGGCCGTGGCCCTGGCCATGGCGGTGCCGGCGCTGCGGCTCCTCGACGCCCATCCGGCGGTGGCGACCGTCTCGCGCTCGGCCGACGAACGGCCGCTGTCGCGGGTGGTGCTCCTCGTGCTGGGGGTGGGCGCGGTCCTCGCCGGCACCGCCGACGCGCCCCTCGGCCTGGCCGTCGTCCTGGTGGCCGTCGGCCTGCCGGTGGCGGCGTGGGCGTTCGTCGGCCTCGTGCCCGCGGGCACGTTGCACCTCCGCCCCGGTGTCCCCGCCACCGTCGGGGTGCGGGGCATCCTCACGTGCGGGTTCTTCGCCGCCGACGCGTACGTCCCGCTCGCCATCACCGACGGGCGAGGCGCCGCCACGTGGGTGGCGGGCGCGGCGCTCTCGATGGCCTCGGTGCTGTGGGCCACGGGGTCGTGGGTGCAGGCGAGGCTGATCGACCGCGTCGGCCCTCGTCGCCTCGACCGAGCCGGGTTCGCCCTCATCGGCGCATCGGTGGCCCTGGTGCTCGGGGTGGCGCAGGGGCTCCCCGTCGGCCTGGCCGTGGTGGCGTGGGGGATCGCCGGCCTGGGCATGGGCGTGGCCTACGCGCCGCTCTCGCTCACCGTGCTGGCGGCGGCCCGGCCCGGCGAAGAGGGCGCGGCGAGCGCCGCCCTGCAGCTCTCGGACACGCTGGGCGTGGCCGTGGGCACCGGCGTGGGCGGGAGCATCGTGGCCCTGGGCGACGCCCGGGGATGGGCGGTGTCGAGCGGTGTCGCGGTGGTGTTCGCGGCGTCGCTCGTGGTGCTGCTGGGCGGCGTCCTGGCCGCCGGTCGGCTGCCCGAGCGGGTGCCGGCCCAGGCGGGCTGAGCGCAGCGCGCCGGGTCAGCCTTCGGCCACGAACTGGTCGCGCAGGTGCCGCTTCAGGATCTTCCCGGCCGGGTTGCGGGGGAGGGCCTCGTCAAAGCACACCACCTTCGTCGGGATCTTGAACGGCGCCAGGTGGTCGGCCAGGAACGTCGCCAGGTCCTCCTGGGTGATCGTCTCGCCCGGGCGGGTCACGATGGCCACCGCCACCTCCTCGCCGAGGCGCTCGTGCGGCACGCCGAAGACGGCGGCCTCGTACACGGCGGGGTGGTTGTAGATGGCGGCCTCCACCTCGGCGCTGTACACGTTCTCGCCGCCTCGCAGGATCATGTCCTTGGCCCGGTCCTCGATGTAGACGAAGCCCTCGTCGTCCACCCGGCCGAGGTCGCCGGTGCGGAGCCATCCGTCCACGATCGTCTCGGCGGTGGCGTCGGCCTTGTTCCAGTAGCCGCGGATGAGGTTGGGGCCCTTCATCCAGATCTCGCCCCGCTCGCCGGTGGGGACCGGGTTGCCGTCGGGGTCGCGGATCTCGAGCTTGAGGATCGGCGTGGACCGTCCCGTGCTGGTGGGGTGGGTGGTGTAGTCGGTGCCGCTGTTGCCGGGGCCGTAGGCGTTGGTCTCGGTCATGCCGTAGCCGATGTTGGGCCGGGCCGCCTTGAAGCTGCTGGCCACGCGATCCACGAGCTGGGGCGGGGCCGGGGCGCCACCGCCGCCCACGGTGGCCAGCGTGGAGGTGTCGTACTTGTCGAAGTCGGGCGACTCGAGCAGGTCCCAGCTCTGGGTGGGCACCCCGACGAAGTTGGTGACCTTCTCCCGCTCGATCAGCTGCAGGGCCCGCTCGGGGCTCCACTTGTGCATGATCACGAGCTTGAGGCCCGAGGCCAGCGAGCCGAGCATCACCGGCACGTTCCCGGTCACGTGGAAGAGCGGCACGATGAGGATGAAGCACGGGGCGCCGGTGCGCCCGGTGGCCTCCTCTGGTCGGCGGAGCCCGTCGATGGCCGCCTTGCAGCTGAAGCCCATGAGCGCCTGCACCACGGCGCGGTGGGTGGACACGGCACCCTTCGGCCGGCCGGTGGTGCCCGAGGTGTAGAGGATCGTGGCGTCGTCGTCGGGGCCGAGGTCGGGGCGCTCGAAGGCGGCGCCGGGTTCCACCACGTCGACCCAGCGGTCGACGCCGTCTGGGGTGACCTCGTCGCCGAGGCGCACGCCCACGGTGGCGATGCCGAGGCGAGCGGCGCTGTCGCGGGTGCGCGCCACGCGCTCGGCGTCGGCCACGAGGACCTTCGTGCCGGAGTCCTCGAGCCCGTAGTCGAGCTCGTCGGCGGTCCACCAGGCGTTCATCGTCACGGCTACGGCGCCCACCGAGAGCGTGGCCAGGTAGGTGATGATCCACTCGGGGTAGTTCCGCATGGCGATGGCCACCCGGTCGCCCTTGGTCACGCCGTAGCGCTGCTGGAGGGCGGCGGCGAGCCCGTCGACGCGGGCGTAGACGTCGTCGAAGGTGTAGCTCTCGTCCTCGTACACCAGGAAGGTGGTGGCGCCGTAGCCCCTGGTGAGGTCGAAGATGTCCCGGAGCGTGGCCGGGGCGTTCTTGAAGGCGGTGTAGGTGACGCCGCGGACCTCCACCTCCTCGGTCTCGAAGCGCTCCCCGGGAGCGGTGAGCTGGGCGGTGGCTTCTTCGTACGACAGGGTCACGAGGAGGGATCGAACCCGCTCGTGACCGGGCGGTCAAGCGGGCGCGCCTGACGCGGCGTCAGAACCGGGTGGCAAGCCGGCTCAGCGTCGCTTGTGCTTGCCGGCGTCCCGGGTCATCCGGCCGAACTGCCGGTTGGCCCGGCGGTAGGCCACCGGGTCGGCCCGCAGCGCCGACGAC
>JAHBSN010000167.1 GCA_019639095.1 Actinomycetota bacterium | reverse complement strand
GACCGCGCCGCCGAGCTCGGCGGCACCTGTCGCCTCGAGCCGTCGCCGCTCGGCGGCACCCGGGTCCTGGCCCGGCTGCCGCTGCCCGACGACCTGGACCTCGACCCGGGTGCCGACGACGAGGCGGTGGACCGGTGAACGCCGAGCCCCTGCGCGTCCTCATCGCGGATGACCACCCGATGTTCCGCGACGGCCTGCGCGTGGCGCTGGCCGCCGACCCGGGCATCGAGGTGGTGGGGGAGGCCCCCGATGGCGACGTGGTGGTGGACCTGGCGGCCGAGCTGCAACCCGACGTGGTGATCATGGACCTGAACCTCCCCGGGAGGAACGGCGCCGAGGCCACCCGCGAGATCGTGGCCACCAGCCCGCACATCGGGGTGCTGGTGCTGACGATGTTCGACGACAGCGACAGCGTGTTCATGGCCATGCGCGCCGGCGCGCGCGGGTACCTCCTGAAGGGCGCCGCCCAGCCCGAGCTGGTCCGCGCCCTCCACGCGGTGGCCGACGGCGGGGTCATCCTCGGTCCGCGCGTGGCCGTGCGGATGAAGCGGTTCTTCGAGACGCCACCCGTCCCGCCCACGTTCCCGGGGCTGACGACCCGCGAGCACGAGGTGCTGGACCTGGTGGCGCAGGGTCGGAGCAACCCGGAGATCGCCGTGGCGCTCGGCATCTCGGGCAAGACCGTGCGCAACCACGTCTCCAACCTGTTCACCAAGCTCCAGGTGGCCGACCGCGCCCAGGCCATCGTGCGCGCCCGCTCCGCCGGGCTCGGCCGCAACGAGC
The DNA here is from genome assembly GCA_019639095.1 of Actinomycetota bacterium. Classification (GTDB taxonomy): domain Bacteria; phylum Actinomycetota; class Acidimicrobiia; order Acidimicrobiales; family Iamiaceae; genus Aquihabitans. The sequence goes on along the minus strand of JAHBSN010000167.1, from coordinate 7,699 downwards.
AGGGCGACGGCCCGTAGCGCGACCCGCCGTCCGGTACGTTGCGCCCGAATACCCGCACGGCATCGGAGCCCCCATGAGCGAAGCCACCCCGAGCGAGCACGGCGACGGCGCGGTGCTGCCGCCGGAGCGGGTGGCGGACCGGCTGGCCATCGGCGACCTGATCGTGGCGTACGGGTACGCCGTCGACGACCGGGACTGGGCGCGGTGGCGAGCGCTGTTCACCGACGACGCCACGCTCGACTACCGCCACAGCGGCGGCATCGAGGGCCCGGTGGACGAGGTGGCGGCCTGGATGCCCGACGCCCTCTCGGTGTTCTCGTGGAGCCTCCACTCGGTGCTCACCCACGAGGTCCGCTTCACCGGCCAGGACACGGCGACCGGCCGGGCCCACGTGTTCAACCGCAACGGGGTGGACTGGGAGGGCGAGCAGGAGTTCTGCGACGTCGGCGGCCTCTACCTCGACACCTACCGCCGGGTGGGCGAGGGGTGGCGCTTCGTCGGCCGGGCCGAGCGATCCACGTACGTCACCGGCGGTCGCTTCGCCGCCATGGTCCGCGAGCTCGCCGCCACCACCGCGCCGCACCTGCCGCCGCCCGCCGGCTGAGGGAACCCCGACCGTGGACGAGATCCGCATCGCCGACCTGCGCGAGCCGCAGCGCACGCCCGAGGAGCAACAGGTCCACGAGATCGGGCTGGCCATGGAGGTCGACCTGTCGCCCGACGCGCTGGTGGCGTCGGCCGTTCGCCGGACGGGGCTCGACGACTTCGGCGACCCGACCCTGCTCGACCGCCTCGCCCTCCAGGTGGCGGCCGTGGACGGCGACGCCGGACTGTCGGGCATCGGCCGCTACCTCGTCCGTCGCCGACTCGTGGGCCTGCTCGCCGCCCGGTTGCGCTTCGAGGACTTCGTGCGCCGGCACCCCGAGGCGCTCGAGGTGGAGCTCGAGCCGCCGGTGATCGTGGTGGGCCTGCCCCGTTCGGGCACCACGCACCTCGTCAACCTGCTCGCCGAGGACCTGCGGTTCCGCTCGGCGCCGTGGTGGGAGATCCAGGAACCGATCCCGGTGCTCGGCGACGGGCCGGGGCGTGACGGCGTCGACCCCCGATTCGCCCGGGCGCAGGCGCTCCACGAGGTGACCCTCGCCGCCAGCCCGCTCTCGGCGCTCATGCACGACCAGGCGCCGTCGAGCATCGAGGAGGAGTGCGAGCTGCTCGACCTCGACCTGTGCGCCTACCCCCTGGAGTGGCTGGCCCGCGTGCCTACGTGGCGCGACGCCTACCTCGAGCTCGACCAGGAGGCGCACTACCGGTTCCTGCGCAAGGTCCTCCAGGTCCTCAGCTACCTACGAGGACCGAACCGCTGGCTGCTGAAGTCGCCCCAGCACCTCGAGCAGCTCGGCCCGCTGCTCGGCGCCTTCCCCGACGCAACCGTGGCCTTCACCCTGCGGGACCCGGTGGCGGTGCTCCAGTCGGCCATCACCATGCTCGCCCACGCCGACCGCAACCGGCGCGTGGCGGTGGAGGCCGACGAGCTGGCCACCTACTGGGTGGACCGCATCGAGCGGTTGCTGCGCGCCGCGGTCCGCGACGCCCACCTCATCCCCGAGGGGCAGCGGGTCGACGTGGAGTTCGGCGCCTTCATGGCCGACGAGCTCGGCACCGCGACGAGCGTGCTGCAGACGGCCGGCATGGAGGTGGGCGACGCCGAGCGGGCCCGCCTGCAGGCCTACATCGACTCCAACCCGAGGGGCCGAGACGGGAAGGTCGTCTACGACCTGCGGGCCGACTTCCACCTCGAGCCGGCCGACCTGTACGACCGCTACGCCTTCTACCTCGACGCGTTCCCCCAGATCCGCCAGGAGGTGCGCTGATGGCCGGGATCCACCGCGAACGGCCCGGCGCCGATGCCATGGCCGGCGCCACCGGCGAGCCAATCGACCTGGGCGACGGGATCGTGCAGAGCAGCGGCTGGTCGAACAGCTACCTGGTCCGCACCGACGACGGGCGGGTGGTGATCAACACCGGCATGGGCTTCGAAGGGCCGCTGCACCGCCGGGCGTACGACGCCGTCGACGCGTCGCCGGTGCGGACCGTGATCCTCACCCAGGGCCACTACGACCACGTGGGCGGGATCGACGTGGTGCGAGACCCCGACAGCGAGGTGATCGCCCAGGCGAACTTCACGATGTGGCGGGAGGACAACGAGCGGCTCGAGGCGTTCCGATCCCGGAACTCGGCGTTCGCCTTCATCGATGCGATCCTCGCCGCGATGGACCACGCACGCGAGCTGGGCGTCGGTCAGGTGGCGCAGGGCCGGCCCGAGCCCACCCGGACGGTGTACGACCGACTCGAGCTGGTGGTGGGCGGCCGTCGGCTGGAGCTGATCGCCACGCCCGGCGGCGAGACGTTCGACTCGATGGTGGTGTGGCTGCCCGACGAGCGCACCCTGTTCTCCGGCAACCTGTTCGGCCCGCTGTTCGGCCACGTCCCCAACCTGGTGACCATCCGGGGCGACCGGTACCGCGACGCCCTGACCTACGTCCGGTCGCTCGACGAGGTGCTCGAGCTCTCGCCCGAGCGACTGATCACCGGGCACTTCGACCCGATCGAGGGGGCCGACCGGATCGCCGAGGAGACCGTGGCGCTCCAGGAGGCCATGCGCTCGGTGCACGACCAGACCGTGGACGGCATGAACGCCGGGCGCGACGTGTGGTCGCTCATGCGCGACGTGGCGGTGCCCGCCCACCTCGACGTGGGGGAGGGGTACGGCCAGACGAGCTGGAACGTGCGGGCCATCTGGGAGAACTACGCCGGCTGGTTCCACCACCGCTCCACCACCGAGCTCTACGGCGTGCACCCGCTTGCCACCGCCCCCGACGTGGTGGCCGCCGCCGGCGCCGCTGCGCTCGTGGCCGCCGCCCGCGCCCACCTCGCCGCCGGCCGCGCCGTGGAGGCGCTGCAGCTCACCGACCTCGTGCTCGCCGCCGAGCCCGGCGACGCCGGCGCCCTCGACGTGGCCCTCACCGCCCACCGCGCCCTGGCCGCGGGCACCGGCAACTTCTGGGAGTCGGCCTGGCTCCGCCGGGCCGCCACCAAGCTCGAGGAGCGTGCGACGCCCTGACCAGCCGGCTCAGAGCTCGGCGGCCACCATCACCTCGGCCTCGGCCTCGGCCAGGCCCTCGTCGCCGAGCTCGGCGCGCCGGTCGGCCTGGAGCTGGAGCGCCCGGGCCTTGCCGGGCAGGAACTGGGCCACCACCACGGTGACGGCCAGGATGCCCGCCGCCACCAGGTAGACGGTGCGGTAGGGGGCGAGGGCGTCGGCGGTGGACTGGGCGCTCGGCGCCACGTCGGCGCGGGTGGTGGCGAAGATCGAGGCGATGATCGACACGCCCACCGCCGCGGCCACCTGCCGGGCGGTCTGGCTGAGGGCCGAGGCCTGCGAGACCCGGCGGCTCTCCACGGCGTTCATGGCCACGATGTTCGGCGCCATCATCGCCAGGCCGCTGCCGAGGCCGCCCACGAACAAGATGCCGGCCACCACGAGCAGCGACGTCGACGTGCCCAGCGCCGCCAGCCCCAGGAAGGACACGCCCAGGATGGCGGCCCCGGCGGTGACCGGGACGCGGGCGCCGATGCGGTCGGCGAGGCGCCCGCCCACCGGCATCGTCAGGGCGATGCCGAGCGCCGAGGGGAGCATGGTGAGGCCGATGCGGAACTCGGTGATCGAGCGCACCGTGCCGAGCTCGAGCGGGATGTAGACGAGGCGCGTGTACTGGGCCACGGTCATCAGGGCGAGCGTGACCATGCCCACCGCGAACACCGGGTTGGCGAGGATGCGCATCTCCACCAGCGGGTCGTCCACCCGGATGGTGCGCCAGGTGAACGCGGCGAGCAGCAGCACGCCGCCGCCCACGAGGCCCACCACCGCCGGGCTCGACCAGCCCCAGGCCTCGCCCTTCGAGAACCCCACCAGCAGAGCGGCCAGGCCCACGCCGCTCAGCACGAGGCCGGACCGGTCGAGCGGCCGGACCTCGCGGAAGCCGGTGTCGCGCAGGAGGCGCAACGCCACCGGGACGCCGATGGTGCCGATCGGGATGTTGATGAGGAACAGCCACCGCCAGCCCACCGACGACACGAGGCTGCCGCCGAGCACCGGCCCGATCGCCGGGGCGGCCATGACGGCGATGCCGAAGTAGCCGAGCGCCCGGCCCCGCTCGTGCGGCGCGAACAGCTCGTAGATCATCGCCATGGCCACGGGCATCATCAGCCCGCCGCCGATGCCCTGCACCACCCGGGCCCCGATCAGGAACCCGAGCGTGGGGCTGGCGGCGCAGGCGGCCGACGACACCGTGAACAGCGCCATGGCGAAGATGAACATCGTCTTGCGGCCGAAGCGGTCTGCCGACCAGCCGCTGATCATCTGGGCCACGCCCACGGCGGCCAGGTAGGCGGTGACCACCCACTCGATGCCGTCGATCGTGTGGAACTCGCGCTGCAGCGACGGCAGGCCGAGGTTCACCACCGTCGTGTCGAGCACCACCATGAACGTGCCGAAGAGGACGACGCCCATGGCCACCCACCGGTAGGCGATGCCGGCGATGGTCCCCTCGGCGGCTGCGGGTGCCGGGTCGGCGGCGTCGGGCGGGGTCTGGGAGGAGGTCATGGGTGCGATCCGAAGAAGATACTTGTGTGGTACAAGCATCTAACCTACCGCACCTAGACTCCGTTCCCATGGGTCCCGACGCGATCTCCCAGATCGAGGCCGCCCTCGTGGCGCTCGTGCGCCGGGCCAACGACCCTCGCGGCAACAAGCGCATCAACCGCCTGGCCGGGGTCGACGTGGAGCGGGCCTCGGCGGTGATGCTCTCCCGCCTCGAGGAGCTCGAGCCGGCGCGCCTGTCCGAGCTCGCCGACGCCGCCGGCGTCGACATCTCCACCGCGAGCCGTCAGGTGGCCCGGCTGGTGGAGGCCGACCTCGTGGTCCGCGGCGCCGACCCGAGCGACGGCCGGGCGAGCACCCACCGTCTGTCCGACCAGGGCCGCGAGCTCCAGCAGAAGCTCACCGCAGCCCGGCGGACCGTCTTCGAGGACACCCTGGCCGGGTTCTCGCCCGACGAGCGCGAGCAGCTCGCCGTCCTGCTCACCCGCTTCGTGGACCACCTGCTCGACGACCACCCCTGAGCCGGGGCGGCCGTCGGGCCTACCGGTCGGCCAGCGGGTGCTCGGTGTCGCCCTCCTCCTCCACCTGGGTGCGGACGCCGGCGTCGGCGAACATGCGGCCCTCGCCGCCAGGCTCGAGGTCGTCCTCGGCCCGCTCGCGGAGCTGCTCCACGCGGTCGTGGATGTCGTCGAGGCGCTCGGCGTCGGCCGCCGCCGCCTCCTCGGGGGTGGGCTCTGGATCGGTGCTCATGCCCGCCCGCTACCCGGCGGGGTCGGCCGACATACGGCCGGGAGGACGAGCGGTCGGCTACCCGGCCGCCCCGCGGCGCCACGACGCCCAGGCGTCGCGCACCATGTCGTCGAGGTCGGCCTCCGGGGTCCAGCCCAGGTCCTCGCGGGCCCGGCGGCCGTCGGCGATGATCCGGGCCGGGTCGCCCGCCCGGCGGGGGCCGAGCACGGGGTCCACGTCACGCCCGAGCACCCGGCGGATGCTGTCGATCACCCCGAGCACCGAGGCCCCGGTGCCGGTGCCGATGTTGTAGCTGGTGCGGATCGGCCGGCCGGCCTCGAGGTGCTCGGCCGCCAGCACGTGGGCGTCGGCGAGGTCGCCCACGTGGATGTAGTCGCGGATGCAGGAACCGTCGGGGGTGGGGTAGTCGGTGCCGTGGACCAGCGGCTCCTCGCCGGCGTCGAGGGCGCGGAAGACGAGGGGGAAGAGGTTGTGGGGGCTCGCGTCGTACACGTCGTCGTAGGCCGACCCCACCACGTTGAAGTAGCGCAGCGACGTCCAGCGCAGCGGGTGGACCGCGGCCACGTCGCGCGAGAGCCACTCGCCCAGCAGCTTGGTCTCGCCGTAGGGGCTCTCGGGGCCGATCGGGGTGTCCTCGTCGACCCGCTCGGCCGCCGGCGTCCCGTAGACCGAGCACGACCCGGAGTAGACGAGCGGCCACACCTCGGCCGCCACCATCGCCTCCAGCAGGGCGGCCATGCCGTCGACGTTGTTCCGGTAGAAGTGCAGGGGCTCCTGCACCGACAGGCCGGCGTACTTGAGGGCGGCGAGGTGGACCACGCCATCGATGCCGCGGAGGTCGTCGGCGGTCAGGTCGTGGATGCGCCGCTCCAGGAAGCGGGCGCCCTCGGGGACGAACGAGGCGAAGCCGGTGGACAGGTCGTCGACCACCACCACGTCCCGCCCCGACGCCTGGAGGCGCCGGGCGACGTGGGCGCCGATGTAGCCGGCCCCGCCGGTCACGAGCCAGGTGGTCATGTCTGGGTCCCTTCGACGTGGACGAGGCCGCCCGCCTCCCGGAGCACGGGACCGTACCGCCCGACGACCCGACCCCGGGGCATCGCGGGGTGGTCTCGGGCAGGTATCGAGGCCCCCGCTGCGGGGGTACCGGTGGGCGGACACGCCAGGCAGGAGGCACCATGACGGAGCAGGCGAGCGGGCGGAGCTTCGGGGCTCGGCTCCGAGCGGACGTCGAGCAGACGAAGGCCGACGTGGAGCGGGGCGTCGAGGCGCTCCGACGCGACCTCGAGCAGACCAAGGCCCACCTCACCGGCGGCCGGGCGGGTGCCGACCTCGACCAGACCGCCGGCGACACCGTGCTCCAGGCGCTCGGTCGCGAGCCGATCCCGCAGGACGGCGCGCCCAACCCGGAGCCCGAGGCGGTGCGCCTCGACCCGGAGGAGGCCCTCCCGCACTGCACGGAGTGCGAGCAGGCCCTGGTGAACGAGGAGGCGTGCTGGGTGTGCGTGGAGGGCCACGGGCACGCGGCCATCTACTCGGTGGCAACCGGGTTGATCGGTCCGGTGGCCGTGCACGCGGTGCAGACGGCCGCCGAGGAGGCCACCGAGGCCGACGGGCGGGCGTGTCCGTTCTGCGCCGGCGCGATGGTGGTGATCGACCTGGAGTGGGACGAGACCGACACCTCGGCGCTGCTCCACCAGGGCGGCCCCCAGCGCGGCCACGCCCAGCTCGAGGCCTGCACGGTCGACCGGCTCATCTGGTTCGACCGCGAGAGCGCCGACGTCATCCCGCCGCCGTAGGCGCCGCCTGCGGCCCGTGGCGGGCCAGCCAGTACGTTCCGGGCGTGCAGAGGGTTCCCCCGTGGGCGTGGGCGGTCGCCGTGATCGCCGCGCTCGGCGCCGCGGGCGCGGTGGCCGCCGGCACGCACCCCGTGGGGACCCGCGTGGCCGACGCCGTGGCCGCCGCCGTGGTGGGCGCCGTGGTGGTGCTGCTGGCCAGCCGGGCCCACTGGCACACCCTGCTGCTGGGGGCGGCGATGGTGGTGGCGGCGGGGTCCACGCCCCAGCGCGTGGCGGCCCTGGCGGTGGCCGTGGCGGTGACCCTGGAGGGCTCGCAGGAGCGGCTCGGGCCGGTGGCCTCGGCCGGTGCGGCCCTGGTGGTCCTCCAGTGCGCGCTGCGCCTCCCCGCCGGTCCCTCGGCGCGCTTCTCGGCTGTGGTGGCGGCGATCGCCCTGATCCCGATGGCGGTGTCGGGCGCGACGCGGTTGCCCCGCCGCTTGCACCGGCTGGC
>JAHBSN010000166.1 GCA_019639095.1 Actinomycetota bacterium | reverse complement strand
CTCGAGCCCGGCCAGCGCGGTGCCGTGGTACACGAACCCGCCGGTGATGGAGCAGTTGCCGTCCTCGTGGCGGTACTCGAACACGGGCATGACCGGGTCGTCGGGGCGCCGGCCGTCGCCGTCGAGGTACGGCTCGGATCCCTCGTAGCCGCTCCAGCCCAGGTTGGCGCCCTCGATCTCCCCCGCCGGCAGCCGGTCGACCTCCTCGACGGCGTTCTGGCCGACGTCGGCGATCCAGAGGCTGCCGTCGGTGTCGAACGAGAACCGCCAGGGGTTGCGCACGCCGGACACGACGATCTCGGGGTCGCCGCCGTCGGGGTCGATGCGCAGGACCTTGCCGAGCAGCTCGTCGGGATCCTGGGCCCGGTTGCCGGGGTCGTCGCCGGCGCCGCCGTCGCCCAGCCCGAACCAGAGCTTCCCGTCGGGACCGAGCACCACGTTGCCGCCGTTGTGGTTCGGGAAGGGCTGGTCCACCTCGAGCAGCACCCGGCGGCTGGAGGCGTCGACGCCGTCGTCGGTGGTGTCGTAGGCCTCGAGCCGGGTGTTCCCGTCGGCGTTCGTGCGGCTGACGAAGAGGGTGTCGCCGTCGGCGGAGAACGCCAGCCCGAGCAGGCCCCGCTCGGCATCGGTGGTGGTGTCGTCGGAGACGTCGAGCACCGGGTCGCCCACCGGCGTGAGGGTGCGACCGCCGTCGGACACCGCCAGGCGGCGGACGGTGCCGGCCCGCTCCGCCACCCAGAGGTGGTCGTCGCCGGGCCGCACCAGCAGGAACGTGGGCTCTGCGAGCTTGGCCGCCTCCACGCCCTCGATCGGGGCTGGCGCGCCACCGTCGTCGGGTTCGTCGGGGTCGGCGCCGGCCGAGGTGCTCGGGGCCTGGGTGGCCGACGTGGGCGACGGACCGTCGGAGCCGTCGGACCCGCAGGCGCCCAGCAGGAGGGCCAGGGCGAGGGCGACGCCGACGGTGGTGGACCGGGGTGAGGTCATGGTCCGCCATGGTCGCACGCGGGCCCGCCCCTCACGGGCGCGCCGCGCCTGCCGATGACTTCATGGTGAGCACCATCGCCACCTACCATCGGCCCTTCGTGAACAACCTCACCCCGTCCGCCCTGCTCGCCCACGCCCGCACCGATGCGGGCAAGCGGGCGTTGCGCTACGTGGCCACCAGCGGCTTCGGGGTGGTGAGCACGCAGGTCCTGCTGTTCGTGTTCCTCCACGTCCTCGACTGGAAGTCCGTGCCGTCGAACTTCACGGCCGTCACCATCGTGGCCGTCCCCGCGTTCATGCTCAACAAGTACTGGGTGTGGGGCAAGCGGGGGAAGGCGCACATGCGCAAGGAGGTGCTCCCGTTCTGGCTGTTCACCGTGGCCGGCTGGATCCTCTCCACCCTGGCCGTGGTGCTGGTGGTCAACCTCACCAAGGACCCCACCGTCCCGGAGCTCGTCGACGGCAACAAGTACGCCGTGCAGGCCGCCAACATCGCCGGGTTCGGGATCCTCTGGGTCCTGAAGTACCTCTTCCTCGACAAGATCATGTTCGGGCCCGACCACCACACGCCCTACGACGAGGACATCGAGCTCGAAGAGGCCGCGCTCGGCCAGCCGCCGGCCACGTGACCGATCCGACCCCCGTCGGCCCGCCGGCCGACCTGCAGGCCGCGGCCGTCGCCGCCCGGGGGTTCATGCCCACCGACGAGGGCGACGGGCTGTGGCAGGCGGGCATCGAGGCCGGCACCGCCGTGCCCGGTGCCCCGTTCCTCGAGATCGGCTCCTACTGCGGCAAGTCGTCCCTGTGGCTCGGCGGCGCGGCCCGCGCCACCGGCACCGTGTTGTTCGCCCTCGACCACCATCGGGGGTCCGAGGAGAACCAGGCGGGCTGGGAGCACCACGAGCCCGACCTCGTCGATCCCGAGATCGGTCGCATGGACACCCTGCCGCGCTTTCGCCGCACGGTCTTCGACGCCGGCCTCGAGGACCACGTGGTGGCGGTGGTGGGCGACTCGCCCACCGTCGGGCGCTTCTGGACCACGCCGCTCGCCCTGCTCTTCATCGACGGCGGCCACGGCCACGACCCCGCCCACGCCGACTACGAGCGCTGGACCCCGCACGTGGCGCCCGGCGGCACGCTCTGCATCCACGACGTGTTCCCGGACCCCGCCGACGGCGGACGCCCGCCCTACGAGATCTACTGCCGGGCGCTCGACGACGGCTTCGTCGAGCGCCGCGCCATCGGCTCCCTGCGGGTCCTCACCCGCTCCTGAGCCTCCGGGTCAGTCGCGGAGGGCGGGATCGTCGTCGGCGACGTCGATGATGGGCGGCAGGACCGAGTCGTGGTCGGTGAAGAGGGCGGCCGTGGCCGACGAGCCGTCGAGGGCGTCGGCGGCCAGCACCACGGCGGCGGCGGTGTAGGTGGACTGCTCGTCGGCCGGGAACCGGCTGAGGTCGGGGTACACCGTGCCGGTCCAGTAGCGGCCGCTGTCGAGGCGGTACTGCTGGGCCCACCGGAACAGCTGCTCGGCGGTCTCGCGCTCGCCCACGGCCAGGTGCGACAGGAGGCACTCGCAGGTCTCGGCCACGGTGATCCAGGGCCGGTCCTTCACGCAGCGCACGCCGCGATCGTCGTCGACGAAGGTCTCGAACCGCTCGGCCAGGCGGGCCCGGCCGCGGTCGCCGAGCAGCACACCGGTGAGCACGGGGTAGTACCAGTCCATGGCCCAGCGGTGCTTGGGGGCGAAGGCGTCGGCCTCGTGGTGGCGGATGACGTCGGCCAGGCGGGCGGCCGACAGCTCCCAGTCGGGGCGCTCGTGGCCGAGCAGCTCGGCCAGGGCGACGGCGCAGCGGATGCTGTGGCAGATGCTCGACGAGCCGGTGAGCAGGGCGAAGGGCCACGGCGTGCCATCCGCGTGGCGAGCCCAGAGGATCTCGCCGCGCGGCGTCTGGAGGTCGAGCACGAAGTCGATGGCGCGCTCGACCACCGGCCACATGCTCTCGGCGAAGCCGCGGTCCTCGGTGAGCAGCCAGTGGTGCCAGACGCCGGCGGCCACGTACGCCACCACGTTGGCGTCGAGCTTGTCCTGCTCGACCCGGTCCTCCAGGTAGTACTGGTGCCACGAGCCGTCGGGGCGCTGCAGGCCCACGAGCCAGTCGTAGGCCCGCTCGGCCTCGGCCACCCGGCCGCCCGTGGCGAGGGCCATGGCCGCCTCCACGTGGTTCCACGGGTCGGCGTGGCCGCCGGGCACCCACGGCACCATGCCCGAGGGCAGCTGCCACTCGGCGATGGCGTCCACGGTGGCCTGCACCTCGGCGGAGGTGAGGACGCCGTCCACGGCGGGGGTGGTGATCTCCGGCACGGTCACGCCTCCGGCTTCTTCGAGTAGAGCACCAGGCTCTTGCCGAGGACCGGGTTCAGCACCTTCTCGGTCCAGCGGGTGAGCTTGGGGGCCTTGGTGATGTCCCACACCAGGAGCTTGAGGTAGGCCTGCACCAGCGGGTTGTCGTCGTTGGTGGGGCCCACCGCGCACTTGAGCCACCAGTAGGGCGAGTGCAGGGCATGGGCGTGGTGCACGGCGCCCGGCTTCAGGCCGGCGTTCCGGAAGCGGGTGCGCAGCGACGCCTCGGTGAAGATGCGGACGTGGCCGCCCTCCACGAACGGGGCGTGGTACTCGCTGCTCAGCGCCCAGCAGACCTGCTCGGGCAGCCAGGTGGGAACGGTGACGGCGATGGTGCCGCCCGGCTTGAGCACCCGGGCGAGCTCGGCGGCAGCGGCGGCGTCGTCGGGGATGTGCTCCATGACCTCCGAGCAGATGATGCGGTCGAAGGTGTCGTCGGGGAACGGGAGCCGGGTGCCGTCGCCGTTCACGGTGGTGGCCACCGTGCCCGCCGGTGCCTCGCCGGCGTCGCGCATGGCCGCGAACAGGCCCGACACGTCCTTGAGGTCGGCCAGGGAGTAGTCGAGGGCCACGATGTGGGCGCCGCGGCGGAACACCTCGAAGGCGTGGCGGCCGGCGCCCGCCCCCATGTCCAGCACGAGGTGCCCGGGCTGGAGGTCGAGCTTGTCGAAGTCGACGGTGAGCATGTGCCGGTCCTACTTCTCGAGCAGGGCGCGGTACTGCTCGACGGTCTTCTCGGCCGTGTGGCGCCAGCTCCAGTGGTCGATCACCCGCTGGCGTCCGGCCTGGCCGACCTTGGCGGCCTCGTCGGGGTGGTCGAGCACCCAGGCCAGCTTGGCGGCCAGGGCCTCGCTGTCGCCGGGCGGCACCGCGAACGCCGTCTCGCCGTCCTTGCCCACCACCTCGGGGATGGCGCCGCCGGTGGTGGCCACCAGCGGGATGGCGCACGACATGGCCTCGATGGCCGGCAGCGAGAAGCCCTCGTAGAGCGACGGGACCACGGCGGCCTCGGCCTCGCTGTAGAGCTCCACGATGCGCTCGTCGGACACGCCCGACACGAACGTGACGGCGTCCTCGAGCCCGAGCTCGGAGATCGTGCGAGCCGACTCGCCGCCCTCCTTGGGCCGGCCGATCACCGTGAGGGTGACCTCGGGGCGCTCGGTGCGCAGCTTGGCCACGGCCTCGAGCAGGTAGCGCAGGCCCTTCATGGCCACATCCGCGCTGGCGGTGGTGATGAGCATGCCCGGCGTGCGCTCGATGAACGGCACCGGCAGGAACAGGCTCGGGTCCACGCCCACCGGCACGATCTGCATGCGAGCCGGGTCCACCCGGTGGTCGTGGCTGATGTCCTTGAACGAGTTCTCCGACACCGTGATCACCCGCTGGAGGCGGCTGGCCACGCGGGTCTGCATGTCGGTGAAGGCGTACCAGCGGCGCAGGGTGAGGCGCTTGTAGGTGGAGGTGGCGTGCTCCATCTCGAGGCGCCGGTCCACCGTGATGGGGTGGTGGATGGTGGCGATCACGGGGAAGCCGGCCCGCTGGAGGGCGAGCAGCCCGTAGCCGAGCGACTGGTTGTCGTGCACCAGGTCGAACTCGCCCCGCCGGCCCTTGAGCTTGTCCCAGGCGCGCATGGTGAACGCGAGCGGCTCGGGGAAGGTGCCCAGGCTGAACGAGGCCACCTCGAGGAAGTCGGTCCAGTGCTTGAGCTCCCACAGGCCCGGCATCCGCAGCGGGAAGTACTCGTTGTAGATGTCGAGGCTGGGCAGCTTGTGGAGCGGGACGCGCTCGTCGAGCTCGGGGTAGGGCTGGCCGCCGAAGACCTCGACGTGGTGGCCGAGGTCCACCAGCGCCTTGGAGAGGTGGCGGACGTACACGCCCTGGCCACCGCAGTGGGGCTTGCCCCGGTAGGCGAGCAGCGCGATGCGGAGAGGACGGTCGACAGATGCCATGAACGCACCAGACTTTCGGAGTGTTGACCATGCGGTCAAGCGAGCGTGCGCTCAGCTGGGGTCCAACCGCCGCGGCGGCTCGTCGATTCCCGTTCCGGTCAGGTGTAGCCGAGCGCCTTCGCCCCGGCACCCACCGCGTCGGCGAAGGCCTGGAACGCCGCCGCCAGCTCCTCGCGCTGGGCCTCGGTGACCCCGTCGTAGGCCTTCCAGCCCTCGGCGGTGCGGTACGGCGCCACCGCGTCGATGGCGGCCTCGGCCCGGTCGTCGATGGCCGTGGCCGCCTCCGGGTCCTGGGCGGCCACCACGCCGGCGAACATCTGGCGGGCGGCGTTGGCGCCGTCGAGGCGGGCCGCCAGGTCCCACATGTCGGTGTGCGAGTACGGCTGGGCGGCGCCCGAGGCAGCCTCCTGGGCGGCCCACGCCATGAGCATCCGGGCACCGAGGACCATCGCCCGCGGCGTGACCGCGAAGCCGGGGGCCGCCTCGGCCAGGGTGGCCAGTTGCGCGTCGAGCTCGTCGGCGACCGGCGCCGAGTCGCTCAGGTCTCCGGTCTCCCAGAGGTCCTGCTCCAGCTTCGGCCACGCGGCGAGCTCGGTCGCCTCGTCGCCCGACGGGTCGGTCGTGGTGTCGCGCGCCACCTTGGACGCCACGCCGGGGGCGATCAGCGGCACCAGCGGCTCGATCCGCACGAAGGCCTGGCGGGAGGCGGGGTAGAGCTGCTTGGCCAGCTCCACGTCGCCGGCCCGCACGGCGTCGGTGAAGCGGGCGACGTCTCGGGCCACCGTGCCCGCCTGCTGCTGCACGTAGGCCTGGTAGCTCGCCAGCGCGTCGAGCATCGCCTGGTCGTCGGCGGGATCGCCGGCCACCTGGGCGGCGGTGAGGCCGCGCTCGGTGTCCTCGGAGGTCGGCGCGGTGGTGGCCGGCGCCGTGGTCTCCGGCGAGGCGGCGGGCTCGTCGTCGCTCGAGCAGCCCGACAGGACCAGGGCGGCCACGAGCAGGGCGGCGGCGACGGGACGGGCAGCGGGGCGGGGCATCGGCGGTCCTCCGGCGAACCAGGTTCGAGGCCTCTGCCTACCGAGCGGGCGCGGCCACCGTCAAAGGCACGGCTCGGCGAGCGGGCACAATCCTGGTCGTGCGAGCACTGGTCCAGCGGGTCACCCGGGCGTCGGTCGCCGTCGACGGGGCGGTGGTGGGGGAGATCGGGTCCGGGCTGTGCGCCCTGGTGGGCGTCACCCACGCCGACACGGAGCGGGAGGCGGCGGCGCTCGCGGCCAAGGTCTGGCACCTGCGGGCGTTCGAGGGCGACGACGGGCGCATGGACCTCCCGGTGGCTGCGGTGGGCGGGTCGGTGTTGGTCGTGTCCCAGTTCACGCTCTACGGGGACACGCGCAAGGGGCGTCGACCGTCGTGGGTGCAGGCGGCGCCGCCCGAGCAGGCCGAGCCGCTGGTCGACGCGGTCGTGGCCGAGCTGCGGGCGCTCGGGGCGACGGTGGCCACGGGCGTCTTCCGGGCCGACATGGCCGTGGAGCTCGTGAACGACGGCCCGGTCACGCTCCTGCTGGAGGTCCACGCGCCCGCCGGGTGATCGCTAGGCCAGCAGGGCCCGGCCGAAGTGGTCGTCGGCGTCGCGCACGCCGGGGAAGGCGAAGAAGAAGCCGCCGCCCTCGGCCCGGATGTACTCCTCGAGCGGCTCGCCGCTCAGGCGCTCCTGCACGGCGAGGAAGCCCGTCCGGAGGCTGCGCTGGAACGAGACGAACGCCAGACCCTGGTCGAGCCGGCCGGCGGCGTCGAAGCCGCGCGAGTAGGAGAACCCGCGCCGCAGGATCAGGTTCTGCTCGGTCGCCGGTGTCCGGGGGTTGGCCAGGCGGATGTGGGCGTCAAGCGGGATCACGTGGCCGTCGGGGTCGGCCGCGTAGTCGGGCACGTCGGTCTCGCGCTCGGCGCCGAGGGGCGCTCCCGAGGCCTTGTGGCGCCCGATGATCGCCTCCTGCTCGCCCAGCGAGGCCCGGTCCCACGCCTCCACCAGCATCCGGATGGAGCGAGCCACCTGGTAGCTGCCGCCCACGGCCCAGTCCGGTTCGCCGTCGTCGGGGCCCACCCACACGTGGCGGTCGAGCAGCTCGGCGTCGGAGGGGAGGTTGGCCGTGCCGTCCTTGAAGCCGAGCAGGTTGCGCACCTGGGCCTTGCCGGGTTCGGGCGCGTCCCTGCGGTTGAAGCCCTCCACCATCCAGCGCAGCACGAGGTGGGCGCGGGTGCGGCGCGTCACCTGGCGGAGGGCGAAGATGCACACGTCGGCGGAGTCGCCGGCGATGCTCACGAGCAGGTCGCCGCCGCAGCGGGCCGGGTCGAGCTGGTCGTTGGCCAGCTTCGTCATGGTCACCAGCTCGTGCGGCTTGCGGCCGGCGAGCCCGAACCGGTCGTCGAACATCGACGCCCCGATGGCGAGGGTGAGGGCGAGGTCGGCCGGCGGCGGGTCGGTGCCGAGCGAGCCCGTGTCGAGCGGCGGGTAGTGCTCGCCGCGGTCGGGCACGGGCGTGCCCGACATGAGCGCCCGGAACTCCTCGGTGAGCTCCTGCAGCACGCCGCGCACCTCGTCGCGGTCGTCGGCCACGAGGTCGAACGACGCCATGAGGGCGGCGGCCGGGGCCGGCGAGGTGATGCCGGTCTGGTGCTCCCCGTGGAACGGGATGCGGCTGGGGGCGAGCGCGCTGGCGCCGGCCTCGGACTCGTGGGCCTTGGCCGCGAACCCGATGGCCCCGGCGCCGGCGAGGCCGGCGAGGCCGGCGGCGCCGCCGACGAAGCGTCGGCGCGAGATCCCCCCGGCCGGAGCGGTCACGACAGCTCCAGCGCCCCGGGCACCTCGGCGAGCTGCTCGGCCAGCGCGGAGAACTTCGCCTTCAGGGCGGTGCGGTCCTCGTCGCTCACCTCGGTGTAGGGCTGCCAGCCGTCGCCGTCGCGATAGGGGGCCAGGGCCTCGTCGGCCTCGGCGAAGGCGGTGTCGAGCTCCGCGGCGAGGGTGGCGTCGGCCTCGGTGATGGCCGGCATGAGGAGGTCGGTGGCGGCCTTGGCGCCCTCGACGTTGGCGGCGAGGTCCCAGAGGTCGGTGTGGGAGTAGCGGTCCTCCTCGCCGGTGATCTTGCCGTCGGCCACCTCCTCGAT
>JAHBSN010000165.1 GCA_019639095.1 Actinomycetota bacterium | reverse complement strand
CCGAAGCGCCCGCCGGTGGCCGGCGGGGCCCTGGCCGACGGCACCGGTGTCCTGCACGTGGTCCGCACGCCGGGCCTGGCCGAGGCCGTGGCGGCCGTGGCCCCGGGGCTCCGGGTGGTGGAGGTCGACCAGCCCGGGCCGCCCACGTCGTCGGCCCTGCGCGCCGCCGGCTGGGCCGAGGCCGTCGTGCTGCTGGCGGGCGCCCGTGGCCGGCTCGAGCCGGTGCGCCGCCCCGACGGCGCGGTGGCCGAGGTCGAGGTGGTCGACGGCCGCATCCGCGTGCGGGTGGCCGCCGGCGACCCGCTCGACGGCGTGGTGTGCCGCTCCTACGCCGTGGGCGCCGCCCACATGGCGCTCGGGTGGATCACCAGCGAGTCCCTGGCCGTCGACGACGCCGGCGAGGTCCACGACCTCACCATCCGGTCCTTCGGCGTGCTGCGCGCCGTCGACACTCCGCCCATCGAGGTGGAGGTCGACCCGGCGCCGGGCCCGCCCGTCAACGGCTCCGACGCCGTGTTCGCCGCCGTGGCCGCCGCCGTCTGGCTCCACCAGGGAGCCCCCACCGACCTACCCACGAGGAGCGCCTTCCCATGACGAACCCCACCGGACTTCCATACACCCCGGCCGTGGCGGCCGGCGACTGGGTGGTGGTGTCGGGCCAGCTGGGCCTGCGCGACGGCGCCCTGGTGGCCGACTTCGCCGGCGAGGTCGACCAGGTGCTGGCCAACCTCCGCGATCGCCTCGCCGAGCACGGGCTCGGGCTCGAGCACGTGGTGAAGACCACCTGCTTCCTCGCCGACCTCGACCGCTTCGGCGAGTTCAACGAGCGCTACGCCGCGGCGTTCGCCGAGCCTCGCCCGGCCCGGTCGGCGTTCCAGGTGGCTCGCCTGCCCTTCGACGCCAACGTCGAGGTGGAGGCCTGGGCGTACCGCAGCCCGGCCTGAGGCGACCGCCGCGGGGCGGGCGCCGACGGGCCTAGCGGTTCGTCTCGAGCAGCTCGCTGCCGGCGTGGGTGTGGTCGACGTCGGCCTTCACGAGCCCGCCCAGGACGGCGGCGGCCACCGCGCCCGACATCAGGACCGCCACCGGGATGGCGACGACGAGGACCACGACGATGGCGGCGACTTCGAACATGGCCCCATCATCGCCGCTGGGCCCCGCCGGTGCCAGCTTCGGCGGCCGTCGGGCCGGGGGTGCCGTGGGCCGACGGGTGCGGAGCGGGCGGTAGCGTGGCCCTGGTCATGTCCCAGCCCGAGGCTCGCCACCTGCCGGCGCTCGACGGCCTCCGAGCCGTGGCCGTGGCGGCGGTGGTGGCGTTCCACCTGGGCCGGCTGCAGGGCGGCTTCCTCGGCGTCGACGTGTTCTTCGTGGTGAGCGGCTTCCTCATCACGCGGCTGCTGCTCGCCGAGTGGGAGGAGCGCGGTCGCATCGACGGCCGGGCCTTCTGGGCCCGGCGGTTCCGCCGGCTCGTGCCGGCGCTGCTGGCGGTGCTGGCGGCGGTGGCGGTGGCGTCGCGCGCCTGGCTCCCCGCGTGGCGCCTGGCCGGCGTCCGCGACGACGCGCTGGCCGCCCTCGCGTACGTCGCCAACTGGCGGTTCATCGCCTCGGGGCAGTCGTACTTCGCCCGGGGCATCGGTCCCAGCCCGCTCCGCCACACGTGGTCGCTCGCGATCGAGGAGCAGTTCTACGTCTTGTGGCCCCTCGCCGTGCTGGGCGTGCTGGCGCTGGCCCGTCGACGGGGCGTGAGCGCCCGCCGGGTGGTGGGCGCCGTGGCCGGCGCCGGGGCGATCGCCTCCGCCACGTGGATGGCGGTGGCCGCCGGGCGGGTCGACGACCTCAGCCGCGTCTACTACGGCACCGACACCCGGGCGTTCGCCCTCCTCGCCGGCGCGTGGCTCGCCACCTGGTGGGATCCCGCTGTGGCCCGCGCCGGTCGGCGCCGCCGCACCGCCCGCCAGTGGCGTGAGTCGTGGTCGGCCGGCGGCGCGGTCGGTCTGGCCGCCCTCGCCGTGCTCGCCGTCTCGGTCCGAGAGGACGAGCTGGTCGCGTACCGCGGCGGGTTCCAGGTGGCGGCGGCGCTGTCGGTGGTGGCCGTGGCCGGCCTGGCCGTCGGCCACGGCGCGGTGGCCCGGGTGCTCGCCCGTCCGGTGCCCACCTGGATCGGCCGGCGGTCCTACGGCATCTACCTCTGGTCGTGGCCGGCGCAGGTGTTCGCCGTCGAGCAGTTCGGGCTGCGGGGCTGGTCGCTCGACGCGGTGGTGGTGGCCGTCACCCTCGGCCTCGCCACCGCGTCCTACCGCTGGATCGAGGCTCCGGTGCTCGCCCGGCGCACGCCCACGCCCGCGCTCGCCGGGCACGAGGCGCCGGCCGAGCCGGGTGCTCCCGAGCCGGGGGTCTCCGAGCCGGAGGCAGCGGCGGTCGTGGCGCCGGCGACCGTGGTCCCCCGGTTCGCGTGGGCGGGTGTGGGCGGGCCCACGCGCCGCGCCGCCGCCGGGGGCCTGGCGGTGGCGGCCGTGGTGGGGCTGGTGGTGGGCGTGGCCGCCGGCGCCCCGCCCGAGCCGGAGCTGCTGCGCGTCACCGACCGCGAGGTGGCGTCGGTGGCGCTGGCCCCGAGCTCGGGCTTCGGTGAGCTCGGACCCACCACCAGCTCCACCACCTCGCCCCCCACCACCGCAGCCCCGTCCACCACCGCGCCCGGCCCGTCGGCGCGGGCCTTGGTGGGCGTCGCCCCCGATCCCACCGAAGCTCCACGCGTCCTGCCGCCCGGACCGTTCGCCACCACCGGCGACGTCGTGGTCCGGACGCCGGCGCCCGATGGCACCGCCGCGCTCGGCCGGCCCCTGCGGGTGATGGTGGCCGGCGACTCCGTCGGCTGGTCGGTCGCCTGGGGGGCGAGCCAGGCGGCGCTGACCGACAGCGTCCAGGTGTCGAACCGGGCGCTGGTGGGCTGCGGGGTCCTGCCCGCCGACACCATCCGGGTGCCCGTGAGCGCGCCCGCCGAGCCCTACGCGCCGCTGTGCGCCAAGGCGCCCGACGCCCGTCGCATCGGCCTGGCCGAGCGGCCCGACGTGGTCCTGCTGTGGATCGGTGCCTGGGAGGTGTTCGACCAGCGGGTGGGCGACACCGACTACCGCGTGGGCACCGGTCGGTACGCCGCGCTGCTCGAGGACCGGATCCAGGCGCTGGTGGACGAGTTCCGCGAGGCCGGCGTGCCCACCGTGCTGCCGATGGTGCCCTGCTTCGGCCCGTCGCCGGTGTACCCCGTCGAGCGCCTCGACCCGCAGCGCATCGCCTGGGTCAACGCCCGGGTGCGCGCCGTCGCCCTGCGCAACCGGGGCTGGGTCCGCGTGGTGGACCCGACCGACCAGCTGTGCGGCCCCGACGGCAAGACCCGCGAGCACAACGCCGACGGCGTGGAGATCCGTCCCGACGGCGCCCACTTCGAGAGCGACTCGGCCGTCTGGTTCTGGAACACCTGGCTCGCCGGGGAGCTGGCCGGCGCCTTCACCGATCGCGGCTGACGCTCGGCCCGGCGCCGCCGGCCGGTGGGAGAGCGGTCAGACGCCCCAGCGGGACTGGCCGAAGCGGTAGCCCACGGAGCGGACGGTGGCGATCAGGCCGGCGTGCTCCTCGCCCAGCTTGGCGCGGAGGCGCCGGATGTGGACGTCGACGGTGCGGGCGCCGCCGTAGTACTCGTAGCCCCACACCCGGCTGAGCAGGGTCTCGCGCGTGAACACCTTGCCCGGGTGCTGGGCCAGGAACTTGAGCAGCTCGTACTCCATGTAGGTGAGGTCGAGCGGGGCGCCGGCGATGGCGGCCTGGTAGGTCTCGAGGTTGAGCACGAGGTCGGCGTACTCCACCAGCTCGGGCGCGGTGCCCGACCCGGTGCGCCAGAACAGGTGGCGTAGGCGGGCCTCGAGCTCGCGGGGGTGGAACGGGTCGAGGCAGAAGTCGTCGTAGAGCTCGTCGCGCAGGTCGAGCTCGTCGAGGCGGTTGCCGCCGAGCAGCAGCAGCAGCGGTTCCACCGGCAGGTCGCCCTTGCGGATGGCCCGGCAGAGGCTCCACGCCGCGTCGCTCTGCTCGCCGACCACCACGATGGCGCCGCCCCAGCCGTCGTCAGGGGTGTCGGTGACCGCCTGCCGCTCGTCGGCCACGGGCTTCCACGGGTAGCCACCGAGGTCGAGGACGCGCGCCAGCTCGGGCGGCGGCGGGTCGGGGTGGACGAGGAGCGGTTCCATGGGGCGGAGGGGTCACCAGGTGGGCAGGTAGCGGGCCAGCTCGAACGGTGTGACCTGGGCCTTGTAGTCGGCCCACTCGGCGCGCTTGTTCCGGAGGAACCACTCGAAGATGTGGTCCCCCAGGGTCTCGCGCACCAGGTCGGAGCCCTCCATGGCGTCGAGCGCCTCGGCGAGCGACTGGGGCAGGCCGGCCACCTCGGACTTGGCCCGCTCCCGCGGCGAGCTCTCCAGGTACGACGTGGCCTCGTCGGGCAGGGTGTAGCCCTCGGCGATGCCCTTCAGGCCGGCGGCCAGCAGCAGCGAGTAGGCGAGGTAGGGGTTGAGGGCGGGGTCGGGGGAGCGGTACTCGATGCGCACCGCCTCCTCCTTGCCGACGCGGGTCTCGGGCACCCGCACCAGCGCGGCGCGGTGGTTGCGGGCCCAGGTGATGGACGCCGGCGCCTCGGTGCCCACGATCAGGCGCTTGTAGCTGTTGACCAGCTGGTTGGTGACGGCGGTGATCTCGGCGGCGTGGTGGAGGAGGCCGGCCACGAACGCCTGGCCGGTCTTGGAGAGCAGGTAGGGCTCGCTCGGGTCGTGGAACGCGTTGGCGTCGCCCTCGAACAGCGAGAGGTGGGTGTGCATGCCCGAGCCCTGCACGCCGGAGATGGGCTGGGGCATGAACGTGGCGTGCACGCCCTGGCTGAGCGCCGTCTCCCGCACCACCAGGCGGAGGGTCATCACGTTGTCGGCCATGCTCAACGCGTCGGTGTGGCGCAGGTCGATCTCGTGCTGGCTCGGGCTGTCCTCGTGGAAGGAGTACTCCACCGGGATGCCGAGCGCCTCGAGGTGGTGGATGGTGCGGCTGCGCAGGTCCGAGGCCACGTCTGCCGTGGTCAGGTCGAAGTACGAGCCGGTGTCGAGCGGCACGGGCGGACGGCTCGGGTCGCCGTCCTGGAAGTAGAAGAACTCCACCTCCGGGGCCACGAAGAACGAGTAGCCCTGCGAGCGAGCGGCGTCGAGGTTGCGGCGCAGCACCTGGCGGGGGTCGCCGGCGAAGGGTCGGCCGTCGAGGCTCGTCAGGTCGCAGAACATGCGGGCCGACGTCTCGTTCTTGGCGCCCCACGGGAGGATCTCGAAGGTGGTGGCATCGGGCCGGGCGAGCACGTCGCTCTCCTGGATGCGGCTGAAGCCGTCGATGGCCGAGCCGTCGAACTGCATGCCGTCGTCGAAGGCCCCCTCGAGCTCGGCGGGCGAGATGGCGAAGGACTTCAGCTGGCCGAGGACGTCGGTGAACCAGAGCCGCACGAAGCGGACCCCCCGCTCCTCGACGGTGCGAAGCACGTACTCCTTCTGGCGATCCACGAGGCCATCCTCCCGTCATCGCCGGGCCGGGGGCAACCTCGACGGCGGCGCGTTCACGTTCCGTTCACAGAGGCGACTGGCCGGCGGGGCCCGGCCGGGGGTCAGCGGGGGGTCAGGCTGGTTCACAGTCCGTTCACAATCGGGAAACGGTGGCGAGCGGCAGGCCTTCTAGGGTGCGCTCCGCACAACGGATCTGCCCGCCTTCGCGGCGGCGCAACGACTGGAGAAGACCCCGTGGTTTACAAGGCCGAGTACATCTGGATCGACGGCACCGAGCCCACCGCTCGCCTGCGCTCCAAGACCAAGATCGTCAAGGACAGCGTCTCCCACGACGACCTGCCGATCTGGGGCTTCGACGGTTCGAGCACCAACCAGGCCCCCGGCGACAACTCCGACTGCGTGCTCAAGCCCGTGGCCGTCTTCCCGGACCCGATCCGCGGCGGCGACGACGTCCTCGTGCTCTGCGAGGTCCTCCTCATCGACATGACCCCGCACCCGACGAACAGCCGCGCCAAGGCCGCGGCCATCGCCGAGAAGTACGCCGCCGACGAGTGCTGGTTCGGGATCGAGCAGGAGTACACGTTCTTCAAGGACGGTCGCCCGCTCGGCTTCCCCGTGGGCGGCTTCCCGGCCCCGCAGGGCTTCTACTACTGCGGCGTCGGCGCCGACGAGGTGTTCGGCCGCGAGGTGGTCGAGGCCCACCTCGAGGCCTGCATCGAGGCCGGCATCGAGATCTCCGGCATCAACGCCGAGGTCATGCCCGGCCAGTGGGAGTTCCAGGTCGGCCCGCTCGGCACCGTCGAGGTGGGCGACCACCTCTGGGTGGCCCGCTGGCTGCTCTACCGCATCGCCGAGGAGTTCGGCATCAGCGCCACCGTCGACCCCAAGCCCGTCAAGGGCGACTGGAACGGCGCCGGCTGCCACACCAACTTCTCCACCAAGGCCATGCGCGAGGGCTACGACGCCATCATCGCCGCCTGCGAGGCCCTCGGCACCCGCGCCGACGAGCACGTGAAGGCCTACGGCGCCGACATCGAGCACCGCCTCACCGGCGCCCACGAGACCGCCCCCTGGACCGAGTACTCCTACGGCGTGTCCAACCGGGGTGCGTCGGTGCGCATCCCGTGGCAGGTGGCCGTCGACAAGAAGGGCTACATCGAGGATCGTCGGCCCAACGCCAACATGGACCCGTACGTGGTCTGCGGCATGATCACCGACACGATCTGCGGCGCCGCGGCGAGCTGACCTCGGCGGGCCCACCCGCTCCAGCAGTGCCGGTCGATGCCGGCCCCTCCCGAGGGGCCGGCATCGCCGCGTCCGCCCCCACCCCCCGGCGAATGTGCGGTACCCGAGCGACGTTCCTGTCGATTTCGCGCGTGGAGTTCGCCAGCGTCCGGCCCGCCGAGCGCTACGCCGGCGGGGTGGGACGCGCCATCCACCTCGGGTCCGGCGCGAAGCCCTCCTGCTCGTAGAGCGGCCGGCCGTCGTCGGTGCTGTGGAGGTAGGTCCGGCGCAGGCCGGTCGCCTCGGCGTCGGCCAGCAGGGCGCCGAGCAGGGCCCGGGCCACGCCTCGTCCACGGGCCTCGGGCGCCACGTACATGTTGATGACGTAGCCGTCGCGGTCGCGTCGGTCCTCGGGGAGCGGCGCGGCGTCCACCACCACCATCGACACGATGCCGATGCAGCCGCCGCCGGCCCCCTCGGCGAACCAGGAGCGCAGCCGCCCCGCCGACGTGCGGTCGCGCACGAAGGCGCGGGTCGCGGCGGCGAACGACTCGCCCAGCTCGGCGGGCGCCCAGCCCCGCACGTCGGCCATGAACGCGATGCGCCACCGGGCCACCTCGTCGACCTCGTGGTCGCCCGCCCGCCGCACCGCCCACCCCCGTGTGCCCTCCACCCCCAGATCCTGTCGGACCGGGCCTCGTCGGCTCCGTCGAGTTCCGTCACCCCATCCCGGTCGAACGTGCGGTACCCGGCCGACGTTCCTGTCGATTTCGCGCGTGGAGTTCGCCACGAGGGGGCGAGCGGCGACCGTGACACACTTCCCCCATGCCCCGCCTGCGGATCGCCAGCTGCCAGATCAACACCCGCGTCGGCGCGCTCGACCACAACGTCGACCTCATCCTCGACGCCCTCGAGCGGGCCTCCGCCGCCGGGTGCGACCTGGCCGTGTTCCCGGAGCTGGCCGTCTGCGGCTACCCGCCCGAGGACCTGCTGCTCAAGCCGGGCTTCATCGCCGACAACCGCGCCGCGCTCGAGAAGGTGGCCGCGGCCACCCGATCGTGCGTGGCGGTGGTGGGCTTCGTCGACGTCGACCGCGACCTCTACAACGCGGCCGCGGTGTGCGCCCACGGCGAGATCCGCGGGACCTACCACAAGCGCGAGCTGCCCAACTACGCCGTGTTCGACGAGGCCCGGTACTTCGCCCGCGGCCAGGAGCCGGCGCAGCTGTGGTCCGTGGGCGGCGTGCGGGTCGGCGTCTCGATCTGCGAGGACGCGTGGAACCCGGCGGGCCCGATCCTGGACCAGGCCGACAGCGGCGCCGAGCTGATCGTCAACCTGAACGCGTCGCCCTACGCCGAGGGCAAGCTCGCCCGCCGCGAGCGCCTGATGGCCACGCGCGCCGCCGACGCCTCGTGCGCGCTGGTGTACGTCAACCAGGTGGGCGGCCAGGACGAGCTCGTGTTCGACGGCGGATCCATGGTCTTCGACGCCGAGGGCGAGCTGGTGGCGCGGTCGCCCCAGTTCGTGGAGGACCTGCTCGTCGTCGACCTCGACGTCGACCCCGTGTACCGGAAGCGCCTGCTCGACCCGCGCGGCCGCCCCACCGACCGGGTGCTCCCCGTCGCGGTGGCGCGCTCGGAGGAGGTGGAGGCCAGCGAGGAGCGCCGCTCCGCCGGGGAGGCTCCGCTGCCCGCGCCGCCGA
>JAHBSN010000164.1 GCA_019639095.1 Actinomycetota bacterium | reverse complement strand
GGCTACATGCCGACCGAGAAGTACGCGAGTGCGGTCGAGATCTTCTCCTACGCCCAGCTGGTCGGCCGCCACTACGACCTCTACCCCCACGCCCTGTTCCACACCGAGGTCGTCGAAGCGGTCTGGGACGAGTCGACGCTGCGGTGGCGGGTGCGGACCAACTGGGGCGACACCCTCAGCTGTCGCTTCCTGGTGACCGCCGGGGGCATCCTGCACAAGGCCAAGCTCCCGGGCATCGCCGGCATCGACGACTTCGCGGGCAAGGCGTTCCACACGTCCCGCTGGGACTACGGCTACACCGGCGGCTCCCCCACCGAGCCCATGGACCACCTCGCCGACAAGGTGGTCGGCATCATCGGCACCGGCGCCACCGCCATCCAGGTGGTGCCCCAGCTCGCCCGGTCCGCCAAGGAGGTCTACGTCTTCCAGCGCACGCCCTCGGCGGTCGGCGTGCGGGGACAGCAGCCCATCGACGAGGCGTGGTTCCGCTCGCTCCCGCCGGGGTGGCAGCGCGAGCGCACGCTCAACTTCACCTCCGTGGCCACCGGCGGGCAGCCCGAGGTGGACCTCGTGGCCGACGGGTGGGGCCAGGCCCTGAAGGTCGACACCCAGCGCCAGCCCGCCGACGACGCCGATCGGGCCGCGCTCGAGGCCATCGACTTCGAGGTCATGGAGGGGTTCCGGCGCCGCATCGACGAGATCGTGGAGGACCCCGCCACCGCCGAGCAGCTCAAGCCCTGGTACGGCAAGCACTGCAAGCGGCTCTGCTTCCACGACGAGTACCTGCAGGCCTACAACGAGCCCAACGTGCACCTCGTGGACACCGACGGGCGCGGCGTGGCCCAGATGACCGCCGCCGGTCCGATGGTCCACGGTCGGGAGTACCCGCTCGACCTGCTGGTGTTCGCCTCGGGGTTCGAGGTGACCACCGGCCTCGTCGACCGGCTGGGCTTCGACCCGGTGGGGCGTGACGGCGTGCGCCTGAGCGAGCGGTGGCACGACGGCACCCACTCCCTCCACGGCGTGCTCACCGCCGGGTTCCCGAACTTCTTCGTGGTCAGCTTCATCCAGGCCGGCTTCGGCCTGAACTTCGTGCACTTCCTCTCCGAGTCCACCCAGCACATCGGCTGGCTGATCGAGCACTGCCGCACCGAGGGCATCAGCAGCATCGAGGCCACCGTGGAGGCCGAGGACGAGTGGCTCGCCGTCCTCTGGAACGCCTCGGGCCCGCTCGCCCGCTACAACCGGACCTGCACGCCCAGCTACGGCAACAGCGAGGGCGGCCAGACCTCGCTCGCCGCCCGCTCCGCGGTGTTCCCCGGCCCGCTCATGGACTACGTCGCCCACCTGGCGGCGTGGCGCGACGCCGGCGACCTCGCCGGCACCGAGGTCTCCCGCACGGGCTGAGCCCCGGTCCGCCCGACCCGTAGGCTCGGCGCGTGGCCAACGGCGAGGAGGAGTCGACGCTCTGGTACGCGGCGCTCGGCCACCTCATCGACGAGGTGGTCTTCATCCACCGCGAGGACCGCACCATCGCCTTCGTCAGCCCATCGGTGGCCGACGTGCTCGGCTACACCCCCGACGAGTTCACGGCGCTGCGGACCTACGAGCTGATCCACCCCGACGACCTGCCGGAGGCGGCCCGCACCGCAGAGGACATCCGCTCCGGGCCGGGTCGCTCCTACCGCAGCGTGCTGCGGATCCGCCACCGCGACGGGTCTTGGGTGTGGGCCGAGGTGATCGGCCGCAACCTGCTCGACGACCCCGCCGTCCGCGGGGTCGTGCAGACCCTGCGCGACATCAGCGAGCGCCGAGCCCTCGAGGACCGCCTCGCCCACCAGGCCAACCACGACGGGCTCACCGGGTTGGCCAACCGCAACCACTTCCTGGATCAGCTCGACACCGAGCTCGCCGCCGGCACCGGTGGCGAGCTCGCCGTGCTGTACCTGGACCTCGACGGCTTCAAGGCCATCAACGATGCGCACGGCCACCGGGCGGGCGACGACATCCTCCGCGAGGTCGGACGACGCCTATCCAGGGCCACGCGACAGGACCCCGATGCCCGCCCGCGCGACGTGGTCGGTCGGCTCGGGGGCGACGAGTTCGCCGCCTTCTTCGGCGGCGTCCGCACCGACGATGACGCCGAGCGCCTGGGCGAACGGGTGCGAGCCGCCGTGGCCGGCGCCGTCACCGTGGCCGGGGTGGCGCTCGAGGTCCGGGTGTCGGTGGGCGTCGCCCGCCCCCAGCCGGAGGAGGACGCCGACCGAGCGCTCGCCCGCGCCGACGCCGCGCTCTACGACGCCAAGCGCACCGGCCGCAACCGGGTGGCGCTCGCGATCGACTGAGTCGGGCCTCGGGCTCGGCGCGCAACGGTCGGCGCTCGACACAGATGCAACACCAAATGGTACTCTTGTTGCATGACGCCTGACCCGCCGCCGCCGCTCGACCACGGCTTCCTCGGGCCCGACTCGGTGGCGTGGCGGGTGTTCCGCCACCCGAGCTCGTTCACCGTGGGCTTCCTCCGCACGGTGGTGACGGAGATGTTCGACCCGTTCCTGCTGGCGTCGGTCGCCGACACGGGCGCCACCGAGACCCGCACGAGCTCTCGCTACGCACGGACGCTCGAGTACGTGGCCACCGCAGCGTTCGCCGACTCGCAGCGGGCGGTCCACGCGGCGGACGTGCTCTACCGGATCCACGACCGCATCCGCGGGATCGAGCCGATCAGCGGCCAGCCCTTCGACGCGAACGATCCCGACCAGCAGCTCTGGATCCACCTCACGCAGTGGCACTCGGTGCTGTTCTGCTACGAGCTGGTCGGCCCGGGCCCTCTGTCTGCCGCCGACGAAGCGCGGTACTGGCACGAGGGTCGCGTCCTGGCCGAGCTCCAGACCATCGACCCCGACACCGTGCCGCGCAACCGGGCCGAGATGCGCGACTACTACCGGCGGGTCCGTCCGCGACTGGCCGTCACCGAGGACACCCAGCGCATCGTCGCCAACCTGCTCGGCGCGCCCGGCACCCTCGCCACGCGGGGCAGCGCCGTCGCCGGCCCCGTGGTGCGGGCGGCGACCATCGCCACCCTGCCCGGCTGGCTCCGGCGCCTTGCCGGCCTCCGCCAGCCGGCGGCGATCGGGGCCGCGGCCCTGCGCACGGCGCGGGTCGCCCTCCAGGCGATGGACCGACGTCCCGAGCACGGGCTGATGGTGCTGGCCGACCTCTCGCGGGGAGCACACGACGTCGTGGCCCCCCGGGTGCGCGAGGTGGAGCCGACCGAAGCGGTGGTGCGCACCCCGGCAGAAGCCTTCGCCGCGGCGGGCCTCGTCCCTCCTCGCCACCGGTTCCTGGACTCGGCGGACCGGGCACCGAAGCGTGCCGAAGCGCCCCGGGACCGAGGACCCGAGGCCCTCCTGGAGTTGGCGTAGGTCCTCGGACGAGGACCGAAGCCCAGACGCCTGGCCCCCGACGGTCCTCGGCGTCAGCGCTGCAACACGACGCGGAACCGGGCGTTGCCCGAGCGGAGGTGGTCGATGGCCTCGTTCACCTGCTCGAAGGAGAACGTCTCGCACACGGGTGCGATGTCGTGGCGGGCCGCGAAGTCGAGCATGGCCAGGGCGGTCGTCGGGCTGCCCGACGGGGAGCTCGAGACCGACCGGTTGGCCATCATCAGCTCGGTGTTGACGATGTCGAGCGGGGCGGGCACGGCTCCGAGCACGTGCAGGCGCCCCTGCCGCTTCAGGGTGCCCAGGTAGGCGTTCCAGTCGAGCGGCACGTTCACGGTCGACACGAGCAGGTCGAGCGAGTCGGCCGCGGCAGCGATGGCATCGGCGTCGTGCGAGTCGAAGACGCGGTGGGCGCCCATCTCCCGCGCCGCGTCGGCCTTGGAGCCCGTGGAGGTGAACGCGGTGACCTCGCAACCCCAGGCCTTGGCGAGCTTCACCGCCATGTGGCCGAGTCCGCCGAGTCCGATGACCCCGACGCGATCGGTGGGCGAGACCCCGTACTGCAGGAAGGGGGAGAAGACCGTGACGCCGCCGCACATGAGCGGCCCGGCGGTGCTCGGGTCGACGCCATCGGGGATCGGCAGGACTGCCGCCGCGCTGGCGCGCACGATGTCGGCGTACCCGCCGGGCCGGCCGATGAAGGTGCTCTCGGCGTCGGGGCAGAGGTTCTGGTCGCCGGCCACGCACTGCCGGCACGTGCCGCAGTACGCGGCGTTCCACCCGAGCCCGACCACATCGCCGACCGCGACGTTGGTGACCCCGGATCCGATCGCACGGATCCGCCCGATGATCTCGTGACCAGGCGTGATCGGATACGGCGTGAAGCCCCAATCGTTGTCGATCATGCTGACGTCGCTGTAGCAGATGCCGCACGAATCCACGTCGATGTCGACCTCGCCGTGGGCCAGGTCACCGAGCTCGAAGCGGTAGGGCTCGAGCCGACCGCCGGGCTCGTTCGATCGGTAGGCGTTCACGGTGGTGGGCATCGGCGCTCCTCGGCATCGGGGTTCGGACCACCTTGCCCAGACCATCGGCCTCGTGGCATGCCCGATCGTCGACCATTGCTGCCCGATCCTCCAGAGCATGGACAACGGCCGCCCCATCGCTTGCCGTCGAAGTGCTGGGCCGCCACCATGACCCTGCTCGATCCTGCAGGGAGGTCCGCGTTGCACCAGAGGGGAACGGAGGCCCAGGCCGCCCTCGAGACGCTGGCCGACCTCACGCTCGGGCGTCTGGCCACCGTGGGCGGCGAACCCCGGATGGCCCGACCCCACGACGGCCTGCTCCTGTTGTCCAACCAGCGACCCTCCGACCACCTCGCGCAGGTCTACGACCCCGTGGTGTGCCTGGTGCTGCAGGGAGCGAAGGAGGTGACGGGCACGCACAGCAGCTACGTGATCAGCGCCGGGCAGCTCCTGGTGGTGACCCACGACATGCCCGTGGTGTCCCGCATCACCGAGGCGTCGCCCCAGGTTCCCTACGTCGCCGCGATCCTCTCGCTCGACCGGGACACCCTCGCAGACCTGGGGCGCCACGCCCCGCCGGCACCACCCGTGGGCCTCGGCGACCACCACGCCCTCCGGGCCGGCGATGCCAGCCCCGAGCTCCTCGACGCATTCCTCCGCGCCGTGCGCACGCTCGACTCCCCCGCCGACTCCGACGTGCTCCTTCCCCTGGCCGCACGCGAGATCCACTACCGCCTGCTCCAGTCCCCTCCGGGACAGGCGCTGCGACGCCTCGGCAACGGCCATCGACCCGGCGAGCCCGTCGCGCGCGCGATCGGGCTCATCCGAGGCGACCTCTCCGCGAAGCTGAGCATCCGGGACATCGCCGGCCACGTCGGCCTCAGCCCATCGGCCCTGCACCACCACTTCAAGGCCGTGACCGGAACCACCCCGGTCCAGTTCCAGAAGCAACTCCGGCTGCTCGAGGCCCGCCGACTCATCCAGTCCGATGCCCGCACGATCACCGACGCCGCCCACCAGGTGGGGTATGCGAGCCCCACCCAGTTCAGCCGCGAGTACCGGCGCACCTTCGGGCGCCCACCGTCGAGCGATCGCCCCTCCCTCGCAGCTCGGTAGCCGACGAACGATCTACGAGCCGCCAGGCATCCGACTGACCGCCGGGACCACCCTCCGGCGTGACCAATCCGCACTCAGTCACAGCGGACGAGGTCGTCGGGCTTCCAGGTCTTGTCGAAGAAGCTCTCGAGCGGGCCGTAGAGCCGCAGGAAGATCGACCAGCCCTGGTCGGGCAGGGTTCTGATCCAGTTCTGCTCGTAGCCATCAGGCGCCGTCGGGCCGAAGTAGAGGTCGATCGAACCGTCCTCGTTCCAGCGCAGCTGCTCGTAGCTGTTGCGCGACGGCTGTGCTGTGCCGTTCGCCAGAAGCGACCGGGTCTCGGGGTGGTAGGCGGTCACCGACCAGAAGTTCGCGGCCGGGATGTGGGGCGGCAGGTGGAGTCGATAGGTGTGCTCGCCCATCAGGAAGTGGTCGTCGGCGTCGCGGTAGCACGTGAGGTACTGCGAGCCAGCGCCGACCATCTCGCTCGCCATCGCCGGAGTCACGACGATCGCCTCGTAGTGGAAGAGCAGGCGGGCGTCGAGCCACAGGGCGTCGCCGGACATGAAGTCGTGGCGACCACCGACGAACAGGTACTCGAACTTGCGGTCCAGATAGGCGCGGACACCATCGAGGCGGGACGCATAGGCGTTGGCCTTGGCGATCGCGTCGCCGATCTCGATCCCTTCCGCCAGCAAGGCCCGCATCCGCTCGTCCGGTTCGAACGGCCGCCCGCGCTCGATGCCGATCGCCTTCAGCAGCCCGAGTTCGTACGACGTGAACGCACCGCTCGGTTCGTACTGGACCACCTCGGCAAGCCGCTCGAAGTAGCGGAGATCGCGCGCGTGCGTGCAGTCGAGCGGATGTTCCGAGAGAGGGACGTAGGCGGCATCGGGGTCGGGCTCCGCGCCGAGCGGGTGGATCCGGAAGTTTTCGCGGTACCAGTCCAGCGCGCGGGCGCCTTCGCCGGTGTCGTCCACGAAGGCGCGCGCCATCACCCAGTTCATGTAGGTCGGCGTCCGGAACACGAAGGAGCCGCCAGGGACCTCACCATCGAAGTCGTCGTGCACCAGCACGTAGGAGCCGCCCGCACCGCGGTCGGGCCCCACGTTGCCGATGTCGGTGATGTACCGCATCCAGCCGTCGTCGATCACGCCCAAGACGTTCGGCGGCGTCTCGATCACGACCGGTCCGTGCTCGACGTTCACGTTCGCCGAGCAGTAGATGCTCTCGGTGTTGAAGGTGAGACCCACCCAGTCGGCCTTGCCCTTGGCCTGGTGGTCGAAGACGCCGACGTCCCGGTTCTCACGCAACAGCGTGCCCTGGCTGTCGAACAGCGCTTGCGACGACATGAACGGGATGAACTCCAGGTATGCCTGAGTCGCCCGCTGCAGGTCGAGTTGGTCGTACGCGCGACGGATCGTGTCGTCGGAGGGGTATCCACCGACGTACGAGAGCTCCCCGATTCGGGTGCCAATGGTCCTCGTCGTGTCCGCGTAGTCGTTCGGGTTCGGTGTCATGTGCGTGGATGCAACCCCCGTGTTGGTCACCAATTGTCTACACCAATGAGTCACCAGATGTCTACACCCCTGGGACTATTGTCAGACGTGATGTCCTCCGGCCACCCGACGCGGGCTGAACGACGAGATCTGAGCGAGTCAGCCATCCTCGACGCCGCCACCGAGCTCTACGCCGTTCTCGGACCCGACGGGGTCTCGCTGCGTCAGTTGGCGGCGGCGGCTGGGCTGACGCACGCGATGGTGAGCCGGTACTACGGGTCCAAGCAGGGACTCGTGTCGTCGGTCGAGGGCCGGCTCCTCGACGAGCTTCGAACGATCACGGACGGCATCGAGCTGACCTCTGCCACGGGGCTGGTCGACCTGCTGACGGCGCTCCGCCGACGGCCGGTCCTGGTCGCGCTGCTCGTCCGATCCGGACTCGGCGACCTCGACGGAACGACCGTCCCGACACTGATCGCCGAGCGATGCGCGACCAATCCGGACGGTGATCGTCGAAGCAGGCTCACCGCCTATGGCGCTGCGAGCCTCGTGCTCGGCTGGCTGTCCTGGGACGCCTTCCTCGAGCCTGCGATCCGGCTCGGCCGGGTGAGCGGCCGGCGTCGCGATGCGGCGGCGGCAGCCGCGGCCGCAGCGGTCGTGCACGCCACGATGCCACTCCAGCCGAGACAGATCACCGGCGTCGACGGGGTCGTCGACGCAGCGGCAACCGATTCGCCGCGCGCCAAGCTGCTCGCCGCAGCGGTCGAACTCTTCTCCGAGCAGGGCCCGGCATCGGTGTCGATCCGCGACATCGCCCGCCACGCTGGCGTCAACCATGGCCTCATCCATCGACACTTCGGGTCGAAGGACGACCTGCTCGCCGAAGCGATCGAGGTCGGCTCGTTCTCCCTCCAGCCGGGAGCGTTCGACCCCGCCGGATTCGACATCGACCGGGTCGTGCACGCCATGCACCACGGCTCGCCGTCGCCCAAGACGATCGCGAGGGTCATCGTCGACGACATCGCCATCGGAACGGTGCGACCTCGCTACCCGGTCCTGGAACGCTTGCTGATCTTCACACGGCAACTTCCTCCGGAGGCGCGGCCACTTGAGTTGGCCGACCCCCGGCTCGCCGCCGCAGCCGCCGTCTCGCTGGTCGTCGGTTCGGCGATATGGGGTGCGACGCTCCGCGTCGCGTTCGGTTTGGAGGACGACGACGGCATCGAGTCCGCCATGGCCGACCTCGGTCGCTGGTTGCTCGGCGCCCCGAGCCCCTCTCCCAGCGTGTCGACGGGCTGAAGCGACTTCGCCTGGGGCCGAGCCCAGAACGCCGGGGAGGTGACGCCTCCAGCTGCGCATCGCCGTCTACGACCAGGCGCGCAGTGTTTGAAGGACAAGACGATGGTGGGCCGTTGGGGACGGCTTCCAAACCCCCGAACGCCGGGGCATG
>JAHBSN010000163.1 GCA_019639095.1 Actinomycetota bacterium | reverse complement strand
ACGTCGCTCGCGGTGTTCCGGTGGTGGACGGGCATGGTCGACGACGGGCTCGCCCTCAACACCGGGGCGGACCCGAACTCGATCGACCACCTCCTGGCGATCGCCACGGGAGGCGCCGCCATGACGATCGAGGCGTCCTCGGCAATCGGTCCGATCGAGGCGGTCCTGTCCTCGGGCGACTTCGGCGACCTCCAGCTCGCCGCCGCGCCGCTGCCGAGCCTGCACGGTGGGGGAGGGGTGCCGGTTGGTGACGGGGCGCTCTGGATCCCCAAGGCGTCGTCGCCGGCCAAGCGGGCGGCGGCGTGGCGCTACGCCCAGTTCCTGCTGGCGCCCGAGCAGCAGGCCGGACTGGCGGTGGCGGGCGGCTACGTCCCGGTGCGCACCGACGCCACCGAGGTGCCGAGCCTGGTGGCCCACTGGAAGGCCCACCCCGCCTATCGCGTGGGCTACGACCAGCTCGTCGACGGGCCGGTCGACAACGCGACCGTGGGCTCGCTCATCGGCGAGTACCAGGCTGTGCGCGACGCCACGCGAGATGCCCTCATCCGGATGCTGCGCTACCACGACGACCCGGCGGAGGCGGCCGGCAACGCCAAGGCCGAGGCCGACATCGCCATGCAGGAGTACAACGATCGCGTCGGGGCCTGACAGACGGCCGGCGCCGGACGCGCCGTCGGGCGGGTCTACCCTGGGAGGACCATGAGCTCCACCATCTTCCTGCTGGCCCTGCCGGTGGCCGTGGTGTCGGCCATCCGCGGCATCTGGTCCCCCTGCGGGCTGTCCATGCTCTCCTCGCTCACCCCGATGACCGAGGCCGGTCGCGGCAACCGCTTCGGCGTGACCGCGGCCTGGTTCGCGACCGGGGGTGTGGCCGGCGGGCTCAGCCTCGGTGCCCTGGCCGCCGCCGGCGCCGCCGGCATCGACGCCGTCGGCCTCGCTCCGTCCACCCGCCTCGCGCTGGGCGCCGTGGTCGCCCTGGCCACCGCCGCCGTCGACCTGGGGCTGCTGGGGGTCGAGCTCCCCATCTTCAAGCGCCAGGTGGACGACGCCTGGCTCCGGCGCTACCGCTCGTGGGTCTACGGCGCCGGGTTCGGCTGGCAGATCGGGTTCGGTGTGGCCACCTACATCATGACGGCCGGCGTGCTCCTCACGATCGCCCTGGCCCTGCTCACCGCCAGCCCGGCGCTGGCGCTCGCCGTCGGTGGTGTGTTCGGCCTGGTGCGGGGCTCGGCCGTGCTGATCGGTCGCTCCGCAACCACCCCCGCCGCCCTGGGTGCGGTGCACCAGCGGCTCGAGGCCCTGGCACCGGCCTCACGAGCAGCGGCGGCGTGGGTCCAGGTGCTCGCCGCCGCCTCCCTGGCCGCGCTCGCGTGGCACCCGGCGGCCGGCGTCGCCGTGGTGGGCCTGGCCCTCCTCGCCACGGTGCGGCCCACGGCGCGGCTCGCCCTGCGTCCCTGACCGCCGCTCGCGACCCGCACCCGGCCCCCGGGTAGCGTCCCCCACCATGTGCGGTCGGTTCGTGTCCTCGTCGCCACCGGACGAGATCGCCCGCTACTTCGATGCCGAACCGCCCGCGGAGGCGGCGCTCGAGCCCAACTGGAACGTGGCCCCCACCAGCGACGTGTACGTGGTGCTCGTCGACGGTGGCGTGCGCCGGCTGGCCACGCACCACTGGGGCCTGGTGCCGTTCTGGGCGAAGTCGCCCGCGGTCGGCAACAAGATGATCAACGCCCGCGCCGAGGGCCTCGCCGACAAGGGCGCCTTCAAGCACGCCTTCCGCAAGCGTCGCTGCATCCTGCCCGCCGACGGGTTCTACGAGTGGCAGAAGCGGCCCGGGCAGAAGGCCAAGCAGCCGTACTTCGTCCACCGGGTCGACGACGAGCCGCTGGCGTTCGCCGGGCTATGGGAGGAGTGGCGGGCGCCCGATGCGGAGGGCGGCGGGCGCCTGCGGTCGGCCACCATCATCACCACGGAGGCCAACGAGACGATGGCCGCCATCCACGACCGCATGCCGGTCGTGCTGCCTCCTTCGGCCTGGGACGCGTGGCTCGATCCCGACGACGCCGACCTCGACGTCCTGGGGCGCCTGCTCGTCCCGGCGCCCCCACGCATCCTGACGATGCACCCCGTGGGCGCCGAGGTCGGCAACGTCCGCAACACCGGCCCGCACCTGGTCGATGCCGTGGAGCCGGCCGCCCCCACGCTCGCCCTCGACGAGCGTGCCGGGAGGCCCGCCGACCCATGACCGCCACGGCCGGCCCGGGCCTCCGGCGACGCTGGGACCGCCAGGTGCTCCGCGTCAGCGGCATGCTCGACGGCGAGAAGGCCGACCGCGTCCTGCCGTGGTTGCTCGCAGGGTTCGCCTTCGCCGTCCTGGTGGCGCTCGACGCGGCGGCCGTGCGGTCGTTGGAGGGCGGGAGCGGCCTCGGCCCGTGGCTCCAGGCGGCCTGGCGACGCCAGCACGGCTGGGCGGGCGCGCCGGTCGGCGGGGTCGACCCGGCTCGGGGCACGTGGTCGCTCGTGTCCGAGCCCATCCTCTGGCTCACCCGGTTCGTCCCCGCCGAGGCGGTCTTCACCACGGTGCAGGCCGCCGCCCTGGCCGTGGCGGTGGTGCCGCTGTGGCGCCTGGCGCGGGACCACGCCCACCTGCGCGTCGGCGCCTCGGTGGTGGTGGCCACGGCCTTCCTGCTCGCGCCCACCCTCCACCGCACGAACCTCAGCGCGTTCCACCCCGAGGCGATCGCCCTGCCGGCCCTGCTGTGGGCGTACCTGCTCGCCCGCAACGAGCGATGGCGGTCCTACGCCGCGCTGGTGCTCGTGGTGCTGGCCTGTCGGGCCGACCTCGGCCTCACCGTGGCCGCGCTCGGGGTGCTGGTGGCGAGCCAGGGCCGGCGACGGGCCGGGCTGGTCACGGCGGCGATCGGCCTCCTGTGGTCGGTCGTCGCCGTCGTAGCGCTCGACCCCGACGTACCGGACCGCTCGCTCACGCCAGCGGGGGAGTTCGTGGCCCGGGCCACCACGCCCCTGGCGGTGCTCCCGCGCCTGCTCGGCCACCCCCTGGCCGAGGTCCGCGAGCTCCTCGCCGAGCCGAGTGTGCTCTTCCTCGTGGTCGTGCTGGCCCCGCTGCTGTTCCTGCCGCTGGTGTCGCCCCGCAAGCTCGTGGTGGCCCTGCCCGCCCTCGCCCTGGCGATGATCGCCGACCGCTCCGTGCAGCGCGTGGCCCAGGAGGGCGTCCTCGACCTCTCGCCGGCCGCCGCCCACATCGCCCCCGCGCTCGCCTTCGTGTTCGTGGCCCTGGTCTTCGCCCTCGAGCGCATCGGCGATCTCAGCGTCACCCGGGTCAACGTCGACCGCCGCGTGCTGCTCGCCCTCCTCGCGGGCGCCACGCTCTTCTTCGTGACCGAGGCGCCCACCTCGCCGTATCGGCAGCCGTGGGCCTGGGGCAGCCGCGACGCGCTCGACGGCGCTCGGCTGCTCGCCGCCGATGCCATCGGCCCCGACGATGCCGTGGCCGTGTCGCCCACCGCCACGGCGCTGGTGGCCGAACGAGCCCGGGTGGTGGAGCTGCCGCCCGACCCGGTGGACCTCACCGTCGAGCGCGTGGCGTCGGTGTCGCGAGCGGTCGACGCGGTCCTGCTCGACACGGCGCAGGCCGCGGGGCCCGACGGCGATCCGGTGTGGACCGAGCAGCGACGGCGCCGGGTCCTGCGGCGCTTCGCCGCGGGCGGGCTCCGGCCCACCTTCGAGGCCGAGGACGTGTTCGTGCTCGAGCGCGGCTGACCGTGCGACGCGGCCGGGCTCAGCCGCCGGCCACCTCGGGCCGCCCGGCGGCGCGCAGGGCCTCGCGGATGGCAGCCGCCGGCGCCACGAGGTCGTCGGGCCCGGCGCTGCGGTCGGCGTTGGCGAAGTCGAGGTCGGCCTCGTGGCGGATCGGGATCACGTGGAGGTGGGCGTGGGGCACCTCCAGCCCGGCCACGATCAGACCGATCCGGGCGGGGGAGAAGGCCGACATCTGGGCCTGGCCGATCACCTGCGCCACCCCGAACAGGTGGGCTACCAGGTCGGGCTCGAGGTCGAGCCAGTGGTCCACCTCGGCCACCGGCACCACCAGCGCGTGCCCGGGCTGGAGCGGTCCGAGGGCCAGGAACACCCCGCAGCGATCGTCGCGCCAGACGTGCTCACCGGGGAGGTCGCCGTCGAGGATGCGGGTGAAGATCGTGGCCATCGCCCGAGCCTAGGAGGCCCATCCGGGGGAGCCGCCCTCGGTAGGATCCGGCCCATGGCTGCTGGGGACCCGACCGCGGCGACGGTGGACATCGGCGCCACGGGCGCTGGCGAGGACCGCATCATCACCGTCCCCAACGTCATCTCCCTCGTGCGCCTGTGCTGCCTGCCGGTGTTCGTCTACCTGCTGTTCGGCCGGGACAACCGGGCCGCCGCCGCCTGGCTCCTGGCCGCGCTGGGGGCCACCGATTGGGTCGACGGCTACATCGCCCGGCGATGGGAACAGGTGTCCACGCTGGGCAAGATCCTCGATCCCGTCGCCGACCGCCTGCTCTTCTTCGTCGGGGTGACGGCCATCCTCATCGACGGCTCGGTGCCGGTGTGGCTGGCGGTGATGGTGCTGGTGCGAGAGGCCGTGGTGGCGATCACCACGGTGGTGATCGCCGCCCTCGGCGCCCGCCGGATCGACGTCACGTGGTGGGGCAAGGCCGGCACGTTCGGCCTGATGGTCGCGTTCCCGCTGTTCCTCGCCTCGGAGTCCACCCTGTCGTGGGCGCCCACCGCCCACGTGCTCGCGTGGGTGGCCGCTGTGCCCGGCCTCGTCTTCAGCTACGTCTCGTGGGCGATGTACCTCCCGATCGCCCTGCGCGCCCTCCGCGAGGGCCGGGCGGCCCGGGCCACCGCGTAGCGGCACCCACCCGGTCTGGACCCCCGGCCGGCGGGGGTAGGTTCGGGGCCATGAAGGCCGTGATCATGGCGGGAGGCGAGGGCACCCGACTGCGGCCCCTCACCTCCAACTGCCCCAAGCCCATGCTGCCCCTGGCCAACCGGCCGATGATGGAGCACATCGTCGGCCTGCTGAAGCGCAACGGGATCGACGAGATCGTCGTCACCGTGGCGTTCCTGGCCAACCAGATCCGCAACTACTTCGGCGACGGCTCGGAGTTCGGCGTCCGGATGGTCTACGCCACCGAGGACCAGCCGCTCGGCACCGCCGGATCGGTGCGCAACGCCCGTGACGAGCTCACCGAGCGGTTCCTCGTGATCTCCGGCGACGTCCTCACCGATCTCGACCTGGGGAAGATCCTCCAGTTCCACGAGGAGAAGGGCGCCCTCGCCACCATCGGGCTCGTGGCGGTGGAGAACCCGCTCGAGTTCGGGATCGTCATCACCAACGACGACGGCTCGATCGACCGCTTCCTCGAGAAGCCCACGTGGGGCCAGGTCTTCAGCGACACCATCAACACCGGCATCTTCGTGCTCGAGCCCGAGATCTTCGACTACATCCCCGAGGGCCGCCCGGTCGACTTCTCCGGCGAGGTGTTCCCGGCCCTGCTTGAGGCGGGCAAGCCGCTCTACGGCCACGTGGCCGAGGGCTACTGGGAGGACGTCGGCACGCTCGAGTCCTACGTGTCCGCCCACAAGGACGTCATGGACGGCCGGGTCGACGTCGACGTCCCGGGCTTCGAGCTGGGCCGGGGCGTGTGGCTGGGGGAGGGGGCCGACGTGCACCCCGACGCCCACATCGAGGGCTTCGCCATCATCGGCGAGAACTGTCGCGTCGAGGCCGGCGCCCGGATCGGCGACTACGCCGTGCTCGGCGGCAACGTGCGGGTCCGCGGGGACGCCGACATCGAGCGGAGCGTGGTCCACGACAACGCCTACCTGGGCGAGGGTGTGCGGCTGCGCGGCGCGGTCGTCGGCCGGGCGAGCGACCTCCGGCGCGGGGCCCGCTGCGACGACGGCTCGGTGATCGGCGACGAGTGCTTCATCGGCGACGGCGCCCACGTGGCCGCCGGCGTGAAGATCTACCCCTTCAAGACCGTCGAGGCCGGCGCCACGGTCAACTCGTCCATCATCTGGGAGTCCAAGGGCGCTCGGAGCCTGTTCGGCGGCGACGGCGTGTCAGGCCTCGCCAACGTCGACATCAGCCCGGAGCTGGCGGCCCGCGTGGCCATGGCCTTCGCCACCACCCTGCGCAAGGACGCCACCGTGGTGATCTCGCGGGACTCGTCCCGGGCGGCCCGGATGCTCAAGCGGGCCTTCATGGCCGGGCTGAACGCCAGCGGCGTCAACGTGCTCGACCTCGAGGTGGCCTCGGTCCCGGTCACCCGCTTCCTCACCCGCCAGCCGGTGGCCGCCGGGGGCGTCACCATCCGCCTCGTGGACGGCGATCCCCAGTCGGTCATCGTGCGGTTCTTCGACCGCGAGGGCATCGACATCACCACCGACGCCCAGCGCAAGATCGAGCGCCTCTTCGCCCGGGAGGACTTCCGCCGCGTGCTCGCCGGCGAGATCGGCGACATCGGCTTCCCGCCGAGGGCCATCGAGCACTACACCGAGGCGCTCGGCGAGACCGTCGACCTCGCGGCGGTGCGCGGCGCCGCGTTCAAGCTGGTGGTCGACTACGGCTACGGGTCCTCGGCGTTCGTGATGCCCAACGTCCTGGCCAAGCTCAGCGCCGACGTGCTCGGCGTGAACCCCTACGCGTCCACCCGCCAGCGCATCGGCGCGGACCAGGCCGAGGCCGAGGCGCAGGTGTCGCGCCTCGTGCAGGCGTCGGGCGCCCAGCTCGGTGCCCTCATCGACGCCGACGGCGAGCACCTCCGGCTCGTGGACGACGAGGGCGTGGTCCTCTCCCACGACGAGTCCCGCCTCGCCTTCGTGTCGCTGGTGGCCGGCCACCTCCTGGGCGACCGCATCGCGCTGCCGGTGAACGTCAGCTCCCAGGCGGAGCGACTGGTGGAGCCCTACGGCGTGCGCATCCAGCACACCAAGACCTCCACCGCCGCGCTGATGGCCGCCGCCAGCGAGACCGGCTGCGGGTTCGCGGCCAGCGGCGACGGCGGGTTCATCCTGCCCGGCTTCCTCCCGGCCTTCGACGCCGGCGCCGCGCTGGTCAAGCTCCTTGAGCTCCTCGCCCGGGCCGACACGACCCTCTCGGCCGTGCGCCAGTCCCTGCCCCGGGTCCACCAGGCCCACGAGACCGTGGTCACGCCCTGGGAGCAGAAGGGCCTCGTGATGCGCACCCTGGTGGAGCTGAGCAAGGACCGACGGCTCGAACTGATCGACGGGGTGAAGGTGTTCCACGACGACGGCTGGGTCCTGGCCCTGCCCGATCCCGACGAGCCCGTCACCCACATCTGGGCCGAGGGCGCCGACCACAACGCCGCTCGCGCCCTCGCGCAGGAGTACGTCCGGCGCATCCGCCAGACCCTGCGCTGACCGGTCCCGGCCATCGACGCGGTGGGATAGCCTCGCCGTCCATGAACGTTCCCGACGAGCTCCGCTACTCCTCCGACCACGAGTGGGTCCGCGTCGATGGCAACACCGCCCGCATCGGGATCACCGACTACGCCCAGGACGCCCTGGGCGACGTGGTGTACGTGCAGATCCCGGAGGTGGGCGCGGCGGTCGCCGCCGGCGCCGGCATCAGCGAGGTCGAGTCCACCAAGTCGGTGTCGGACATCTACGCGCCGGTCGCCGGCACCATCGTCGAGGTCAACACCGACCTCGAGGCGGGGCCCGAGCGCATCAACGCCGACCCGTACGGAGACGGCTGGATCTGCAGCATCGAGGTGACCGACCCGGCCACCCTCGACGCGCTGCTCGACGCCGACGCGTACCGCAAGCTGATCGAGGGATGACCCCGGTCCGGGCAGCCGCTCGGATCGGTCGCACGGCGAGGTGACGAGCGTGGCCGACGTCTTCTGCAACAACTGTGGTCACCGGAACCTCGCCGGTTCCAACTTCTGCTCGTCGTGCGGGCAGCCCCTCGAGCGCGCGCCCGAGGAGTCCAACACCATCACGTTCTCGCTCGACGCCATGCCCGCCGGCGAAGAGGTGGAGGTCGAGCGCTCCGACGTCGGCCCCGGTGGCGTGCTGGTGGCCACCCGAGGCCCGAACACGGGCTCGGAGTTCGCCCTCGAGCACGTGATCACCACCGCCGGCCGCCATCCCGACTCCGACATCTTCCTCGACGACGTGACCGTGTCGCGTCGCCACGTCGAGATCGAGCGGACCACGTCGGGCTACGTCGTCCGAGACATCGGCTCGTTGAACGGCACCTACCTGAACGGCGTGCTCGTCGATGGCGATGCGCCCATGGCCAACGGCGACGAGCTGCAGGTCGGGCGGTTCAAGCTCGTGTACGTCGCCGGGACCGAGGGGTGACCATGGCCG
Organism: Actinomycetota bacterium; assembly: GCA_019639095.1. GTDB lineage: Bacteria > Actinomycetota > Acidimicrobiia > Acidimicrobiales > Iamiaceae > Aquihabitans. The sequence goes on along the minus strand of JAHBSN010000163.1, from coordinate 209 downwards.
ATGCCCACCTGTCCATCGGCGAGGTGCTCGCCCTCCTCCAGGAGGAGTTCCCCGACGTCACCATCTCGAAGATCCGGTTCCTCGAGAGCCAAGGGCTCGTCGACCCCGAGCGCACGCCATCGGGGTACCGCCGCTTCTACGAACGTGACATCGAACGCCTCCGCTGGATCCTTCGCCAGCAGCGCGAGCACTACCTCCCGCTCAAGGTC
>JAHBSN010000162.1 GCA_019639095.1 Actinomycetota bacterium | reverse complement strand
GCGGCGTTCACCTCGTAGGCGGCCATGGCTTTGGCGTACCCGGTCCCCGGGCGGGGCGATACCCCCGAGGCTCGGGTTCGATCGCCGGCATCGGTTCGTAGCCTGGCTGCGTGGCACGGCTCGACCAGGCGCACCCGCTCGACTTGGCTGGCGAGTGGTTCGTGGACACCCGCTGCATCGACTGCGACGTCGCCCGCCAGTGGGCGCCGGGGCTGATCGAGGCGGACGGCGACGGGCTGTCGTACCTGGCCCGCCAGCCCCGGACGGCCGAGGAGGAGGCGGCGCTCTGGCGAGCGGCGGAGGCGTGTCCCACGCAGTCGATCGGCAACCGGTCGGTGCGGCGGCCGGCCGAGCCGGCGTTCCCCCACGAGCTCACGCCCGGGGTGCTGGCCATGGGCCACAACGACCGGAGCTCCTTCGGCGCCCACTCGTACCTGGTGGTGCGACCCGAGGGGAACCTGCTCGTCGACTCGCCGCGCCACCTGCGCTCGCTGGCCGAGCGCGTGGATGCGCTCGGGGGCGTGGCGCACGTGCTGCTCAGCCACCGCGACGACGTCGCCGACGCCGAGCGGTGGGCCGACCGCTACGGCGCCCGGGTGTGGATCCACGCCGCCGAGGCCGACGCCGCTCCGTTCGCCACCGATGTGGTGGACGGGACCGACCCGATCGAGGTGGCCGCCGGGGTGGTGCTGGTGCCGGTGCCGGGGCACACCCGGGGCAGCGTCGCCTTCCACGTCGCCGACCGCTGGCTGTTCACCGGCGACTCGCTCCACTGGAACCCCCGGCGACGTCGCCTCGACGTCTTCCCGCGCCAGACCTGGTACTCGTGGGACCGCCTGGCCGACTCGATGGACGCGCTCGCCGGCCTCTCGGTCGAGTGGGTCTTCCCCGGCCACGGCATGTGGGGCGAGGTGGGTGCCTCGACCTACGCCGAGCAGATGCCGGCGCTGGGACCCGACATGCGCCGCATCGGCCGATCCGCCTGGCACGGCCGCCCGCAGCTCCGGTGACCGGTCCGTCTCGACGGCGGCTCGATGGGTAGTGGACACGAGGCCGACATCTCACCGAGGAGCCACCATGATCCTGCAGGAGACCTACACGCTCGCCGACGGCGTCGAGATCCCGAAGATCGGGCTCGGCACCTGGTTCATCGACGACGGCGACGCCGCCCGGGCGGTGCGCGACGCCGTGGAGGCCGGCTACCGCCACATCGACAGCGCGCAGGCCTACGGGAACGAGCGGGGCGTCGGCGAGGGCGTGCGGTCGTGCGGGGTGAGCCGTGACGAGGTGTTCGTGACCACCAAGCTGGCCGCCGACATCAAGTCCCACGACGCCGCGGTGATCGCGATCGACGGTTCCCTGGAGGCGCTCGGCCTGGATCGGATCGACCTGGTGCTGATCCACAGCCCCCAGCCGTGGGACTCGTTCGGGAGCGAGGACCGCTGCTTCGACGGCAACCGCGAGGCGTGGCGTGCTCTGGAGGAGGCCGTGGCGGCCGGCAAGGTCCGCACGATCGGCGTATCGAACTTCCAGGAGCCCGATCTCGACAACATCCTCGACGCCTGCGAGGTGGCCCCCACGGTGAACCAGGTGCTCGCCCACGTCACGAACGTGCCGACCGAGCTGATCGAGGGATCGCGTCGCCGCGGGATGCTGGTGGAGGCCTACTCGCCGATGGGCCACGGCGAGCTGTTCAAGGACAAGGACGTGGCGGCCGTGGCGGAGCGCTACGGCGTCTCCATCGCCCAGCTGGCCATCCGCTACACGCTCCAGCTCGGGCTCCTGCCCCTGCCCAAGACCGCCGACCCCGACCACATGCGCAGCAACGCCGCGGTCGACTTCGCGATCTCCGACGAGGACATGCGTGCCTTGTCGGGACTGGACGAGATCGCCGACTACGGCGAGGCGGGGGTGTTCCCCGTGTATGCCCGAAGCTGACCGCAACCGACGCCGAGGAGGCACCCGATGACCGAGATCATGGCGAAGGACGACCAGGCGGCGGTCGAGGGACCCGCCGAGTACTTCACCGGCCGGGCCACGATCCGTGGCCAGTTCGCGCGCGAGGAGCCCTCTCGGGTCACCGGTGCGATCGTGACCTTCGATCCGGGCGCCCGCACCGCCTGGCACTCGCATCCGCTGGGACAGACCCTGATCGTCCTCGACGGCGTGGGGTGGACCCAGGTCGATGGCGAAGCCGTCCAGGAGTTCGCCGCCGGCGACATCCTGCTGTGCCCGCGCGATCGCCGGCACTGGCACGGTGCCACCCCGGATGGGCCGATGACCCATGTGGCGATCCAGGAGGCCCTCGATGGCACGAACGTCTCCTGGATGGAGCACGTCGCCGACGAGGACTACCTGGCCGGGCGATCCGCGGTGCGGCGCGAGGCCTGACCGGCGAGGAGGTGGGGCCATGCTGCTCCTGGGCGACGGGACGGAAGTCGCCGACGTGCTCGACCCGTACCGGCGCCCGCGTCGCGCCCGGCCGGAGCGTCCGTGCTGGGTGGTCGCCAACATGGTGGGCGGTCTCGACGGGTGCGCCGCCATCGGGGGGCGCGTGGGCTCGCTGTCCGAGGGAGCCGACGTGGAGCTGTTCGGGGCGCTGCGCTCGCTCGCCGACGTGGTGCTCGTGGGCGCCGAGACCGTGCGGCGGGAGCGCTACGGCCCGGTGCGCCTGAGCGCCGAGCACCAGGACGAGCGCCGTGCCACCGGCAGGACCCCGCTGCCACCGATCGCCGTCGTGAGCCGCTCGCTGAACCTCGATTGGGACTCGCCGCTCTTCGCGTCGGTCGACGGTCCCCGGCCGATCGTGGTGACCTGTGGGTCGGCGGACACCGAGGCCCGGCGATGCGCCGAGGCGCATGCTGAGGTGGTTGTGGCCGGGGAGGCCACCGTCGACCTCGCCAGCGCCTTGGTGACGCTGCGAGGCCTGGGTCACGAGATCGTGCTGTGCGAGGGCGGGCCGACGCTGCTCGGCGAGCTCGCCTCGTTCGGCCTCCTAGACGAGCTCTGCCTGTCGGTGGCGCCCCGCATGGGCGGCGATCCGCTGCCGCTCGCCGTCACCCCGGCGGGCGGTGCGCCCACGCACCTGCGCCTGCGCCACGTGGCCCGGGACGGCGACACCCTGCTCCTTCGATACGAGGTGGACGACCATGGCTGAGGAACGGTTCGGGGCGCTCATGGGGGCGCTCGACGCCCCGATGGCGGTGGTCACCACCACTGCCGGCGGGGAGCGGGGTGGCTGCCTCATCGGGTTCCACGCCCAGTCCAGCATCGATCCGGCTCGGTACACCGTCTGGCTGTCGAAGGCGAACCACACCTACCGGCTCGCGCTGCGGGCGAGCCACCTCGCCGTGCACTTCCTCGCTGCCGGCGACCACGAGCTCGCCCGGCTGTTCGGGACGCTCAGCGGCGACGAGGTGGACAAGCTCGAGCGCTGCGACCACCGCGAGGGTCCCGGAGGCGTGCCGATGCTGACCACCTGCCCGAACCGGCTGGTGGTGGCCCGGGTGGCGCTGCTCGACGAGGGTGGCGACCACGTCTGCGTCACCGGCGACGTGATCGATGTCCACTCGTCGGGATCGTTCGAGCCGCTCCGCCTCTCGGATGTGAGCGACCTGGACGCCGGCCACGAGGCCGAAGAGCGGCCGGCGCCGCGCACCGAGCGAGCCGCGTCCACGCCGACGTAGGTCGGCGGCCGACCTCAGGCGACGGCGACGCCGAGGGTGGCCAGGAGCGCGCGGACGCGCTGCTCGATGTCGTCGCGGATCGCCCGGACGGCGTCGACGCCCTGGCCGGCGGGGTCGTCGAGCTCCCAGTCCTCGTAGCGGGTGCCGGGGAAGAACGGGCAGGCATCCCCGCAGCCCATGGTCACCACGACGTCGGCGGCCTGGACGATCTCGGTGGTCCACGGCTTGGGGAACTCCTGGGCGATGTCGATGCCGACCTCGGCCATGACCGCCACCGCCGCCGGGTTCACCTCGGTGCCGGGCTCCGAGCCGCCGGACCAGGCCACGGCGCGGTCACCGGCCAGGTGGGTGAACCAGCCGAGCGCCATCTGGGAGCGCCCTGCGTTGTGCACGCAGAGGAACAGCACGGTGGGCACGCCGTCGCCTGAAGCGCCCTCGACCTTGGCCAGGGCGCGCAGGCGCTGGCGGGCGAAGCGCTCGGCCATGAGCGGGAGGTAGTTGGGGATGCGGGCGGTGGCGGCGAACTGGTCGTAGCTGCTCACGAGGAACAGCTCGATGGTCTCCACCCCGAACGTGCCGGCGAACTCGTCGGCGAGGTGCCGGGCGGCGGTGGCGAGGGCGAGCCGGCTCGTGGCCGGGAGGTCGTCGAGCGCGGTCATGGGGACTCCTCGGTGGGGGAGGTGGGCTGGGGGTAGAGCAGCCGCACGAGGCCGAAGGCGATGGCGGTGCCCACGAGCTGCATGCCGACGAACATCGGCGCCGACGACGGAGCGATGCCGGCGAAGCTGTCCGAGAGGGTGCGGGCCACCGTCACGGCCGGGTTGGCGAAGCTGGTGGACGACGTGAACCAGTAGGCACCGGTGATCCACGCCCCGACGGCGAAGGGCACGGCGGCGGCGCGACCGGTGCGGACGCAGCCCTGGATCACGAGCAGCAGGCCGACGGTGGCGACCACCTCCGACAGCCACAGCGCCCCCGAGGAGCGGTGGCGGGGCGACAGCCCGACCGCCGGCAGCTCGAACATGAGGTTGCCGACCACCGTGCCGACGCACGCGCCCACCACCTGCGCCACCACGTAGAGCCCGGCGTCTCGGCTGGTCGTGGAGCCGAGCAGGCGGTCGACGAGGGTCACGGCCGGGTTGAGGTGGGCACCGGACACCGCGCCGAACATGAGGATCAGCCCCACGAGTGCCCCGCCCGTGGCGATCGAGTTCTCGAGGAGCTGGAGGCCGACGTCGGTGGAGAGCTGCGACGCCATGATCCCCGATCCGACCACGGCGATCAGCAGGAACGCGGTGCCCAGCGCCTCGGCGGCGAGGCGCCTGGCAAGGTCGAGGCGCAGCTCGCCGGTGCCGGTCTCGGGGAGGACCGCCAGCTCGGCGTCGGTGGGCTCGATGGTGTCGGTCATCGGGCCGACCCGGCGGCGCGCGCCACGGTGGAGATGCGCTCGGTCAGCTCGGCGACCGCGGCATCGAACGCCCGAGCGGTGCCGGCGGGCACCGGATCGGGGATCGACCAGTGCAACCAGGTGGGATCGGCGGGGAGCTCCTCGTGGGCGCGGTCGCAGACGGTCACCACGAGCGGGGCGGGTTCGACGTCGTCGATCGACGACGGGGTGGCGCGCGCCAGGTCGAGTCCGGCCCGCTCGGCGGCGGCAACGGCGCCGGGGTGGACGGCCTCGGCCGGATGGGTGCCGGCGGAGGCGGCCTCGTCGCCGGTGAGGCGCCGCCACAGCGCGGCCGCCAGCTGCGACCGGGCCGAGTTGCGGGTGCAGACGAACAGGGCCGAACCGGTGCGGGGCGCCGGCCCGACCGACAGGTCGGCGAGGGCGGGGCGCAGGAGGTGGACGTAGCGCCGCCGGCCGTCGCCGCTCGACCGGGTGCGGTTGACGAGGCCCACGGACTCCAGCACGTCGAGGTGGTGGGCGAGCAGGTTGGATTCCAGGCCGAACCGGTGGCGCAGCTCCACCGGCGACCGGTCCGACGCGGCCAGCTCGTCGACGATCGCCAGCCGGACGGGGTCGCCGAGCGCGGCGTGGCGGGCGGCTCGGATCGGGAGCGGAACGTCGACGGTCACGGCCGGACCATCTCACGCAACGATCATTGTGTCAATTCTGACTGAGTGAACCCTCAGCCTTGGAGGACCTGGCGCACGAACGACTCGGCGCTCGGGTCGACGCGCCAGTGGACCCACCGGCCGCGCTTGTCCCCGGCGATGAGCCCAGCCTCGGCGAGGAGCTTGGTGTGGTGGCTGATCGTGGGTTGGCTCTTGCCGAGCGGGGTCTGCAGGTCGCACGAGCACATCTCGCCGTTGGCGGCGATGAGGCTGAGCAGTCGCAGCCGGACCGGGTCGGCCACCGCCGCGTAGCGGTGGGCGCGCGATGCGGCGTCGGGCTCCGACAGGGGTGCCTCGATGGTGGGGGCGCAGCAGCCCTCGATGCGCACGGTGGCATCGGTGGGCGTGGTGGCGGTGGTCATCGAGGATCCTCCACATTCGCATTGACAAACGTCGATGTATGACTACGATCAACGCATCGACGAACATCGATCATAGAGGAGGACCCGATGTCCCGTGTGCAGCTCGCCCTCAACGTCTCGAACCTCGACGAGGCGGTCGCCTTCTACTCGAAGCTCTTTGGCGCCGAGGTGAACAAGCGCAAGCCCGGGTACGCCAACTTCGCCATCGCCGAGCCGCCGCTCAAGCTCGTGCTGATCGAGGGCGAGGGCGGGGGCACCCTGAACCACCTCGGGGTGGAGGTCGAGACGGCCGACGAGGTCGTGGCCGCCGAGGCCCGGCTCAGCGGCGAGGGCGTCGAGACCACCGGCGTCGACGACACCACCTGCTGCTACGCCCTCAAGACCGAGACCTGGGTGCGCGACCCCGACGGCGCCCCGTGGGAGTGGTACGTCAAGACCGGCGACGCCGAGCAGATGGCCAACAGCAGCCGAGCCGACGACGAGGCCGCCCGGTGCTGCGCCCCTGCCGCCACGAGCGAGCCCGTCTCCCTCGGGGCCCGCCCGGCGTCCGCGCGTCAGGGGTGGGAGGGTGCGGGCCCGGCCCCGTCGACCTCGAAGCCCACCTCGTCCGCGTAGCACCACCACCAGTCCTCGCCCGGCTCGTAGCTGCGGATGATCGGGTGGTCGGGGTGGGCGTGCCAGTGCGCGGTGGCGTGGCGGTTCGGCGAGCTGTCGCAGCAGCCGACGTGGCCGCACGCCTGGCAGATGCGCAGGTGCACCCAGCGCCCTCCGGTGGCGAGGCAGTCCTCGCAGCCGTCGCTCGACGGGACGACCTCGGCGACGGTGTCGAGGTGCGTGCAGGTGTCGGCCATGGGTGTCTCCGTGGTGAGGGGCGTGGTCAGAACGTGAAGGCCGCAGAGTCGCCCAGGTTGGTGATCTCCATGGTGGGCAACCCTTCATGGTCGATGGAAGCCGATGGCTCCTATCCGCTGGCCGGTCCCGGCCAACCCGTGCGATGGGTGGGCTAGTCCTCGAGCGTGACGACCAGGCGGAGCTCGAGCGACATCCGGACCACGGCCTGGCGGGCGGCGCGAGCACGAGCGGTCCACGCGGCGGCTCCCTCGCCGCAGACCCGATCGGGATCGGCGGTGGCCTCGCCGACCACGGCCGCCAGCTCGGCGATCGCGGCGCGCAGCGCGGGCGGCGTGGCGTCGGGCGGTGGCGGAGGGGGACCGGCGTCGGTGAGGAGCGACCGGAGCTCGCCCGCCGCGCCGCGCGCCACCGCGGCCTCGGCCTCCTCCAGCGTGCGGTAGAGGGCCTCCGCCTCCTCCTCGCCGGGCAGCGCGCCCGAGCCGTGGGGCGTGCTGAGGGTGTCGAAGAGGTACGCCGAGCGGTGGTCCATCTCGGATCGCAGGTACCAGCGCTGGTCGGGGTCGTGGGTGAAGGTCCAGATGTCGTTGATGCGCAGCTCGTCGTCGCGGTCGAGGAAGGCGTCGGTGACGAGGCCGTAGCGCAGCTGGTGGCGGCGGCGGTCGACCGTGCGGCCGTCGGCCAGGACCAGGGGCTGGGTGATCTGCTGGATCGGGATCCAGAGGTTGGCGAGCATCATCCGGGCCGTGTCGTTGTGCCCGTCGGGCGAGCGGTGCCGGAACAGGTCTGGCGCCCGGCCGTCCATCAGCTGCACCAGCGGCGTGCCGTAGACGTCCTGGTCGGCGTGGACCGACGTGGCCGGCCCGTGGCCGTTCATGCCCCGGTTCTCCGGCCCCGCCACGTCGAGGCCGTTCGGGCCGGCGGTGCGCATGATGAACCCCTCGCCCGCGAGGTAGGCCACCCGCACGGTCTGGCCACCGGCGCAGGTCAGGCGGGCGCCATCGAGCGCGGTCCGGATGGTGGCGGCGTCGTCCTCGCCGATCTGCCCGGCGGCGCGGACCCGGGCGAACGCCGCCTGCGCCGATTCGAGGCCGGTGAGGTCCACCAGGTCGAACCCGAGCGCCAGCAGGTCGGGCGCCAGGCTCGGGTCCTGCGACCCGTCCACCACCGTGACGGCGTGCGGCTCGATCCGCCCGTCGCCGTAGGGACCGCTCGCCCGGGGCCCGGCCCGCCGCAGCCCGGGGTGGTCGGGATCCTCGATGGCGAGCGCCGGGGGCAGGAACCCCAGCGCCACGTCGACGGTCGTCGGTGCAGCGGCCACGAAGAGGGATCGTACGCGGCCGCCGCCGCCCGCCGTCGAGCGAGGTGGGGTGGATCGGTGCGAGCATCCGCTCCGGTCCGGGTGGTGCGCCCGGACGGACCGGTCATCCCACGGAGGCGAGGCCCATGACCAGCTCGACCGAACGACCGGTGCCCGAGGCCGACCCGGTGGCCGTCCCCGATGGGCCCGTCGAGTGGCATCGCGTGCTGGCTCCCGACGCGCTCGCCGAGGACCGCGTGACCACCGTGGTGGCCGGCCGCCGCTCGCTGTGCCTCACCCGGAGCGGCGGCGGCTACGGCGCGCTGGACAACCGCTGTCCCCACCAGGGCGGTCCGCTCGGTGAGGGGTCCATCGAGGGCGGCTGGCTGCGCTGCCCCTGGCACGGCTACGACTACTCGCCCTGCACCGGCACGCCGCCGC
>JAHBSN010000161.1 GCA_019639095.1 Actinomycetota bacterium | reverse complement strand
CAACCGCGACGCCGGCGCCGGGTTCGACCGGCTCCTCGGCCGCGCCCTCGGCGCCGCGCTCACCCCGACCGCCGTGGACACCCAGCTCGTGGCCGAGGCGGTGGCCGGCCTGGACCGGGACGCCGAGCGCGCTCGGTTGGGGGTGGCCGAGGGCACCGCCCTGGTGGTGGGGGCCGGCCAGCTCGTGGCCCGCAAGGGCGTCGACGTGCTGCTCGCCGCCCTCGCCCGCCGCAGCGATCCTCCGGCGGCGGTGCGGTGGTTCGGATCGGGCCCGCTGCTCGACGTGCTCGACGCCCGAGCGCGCGAGACCGGCATCGACCTGGTGATCCTGCCGCCCGACGCCGCGCCCAGCCGGGCCGACCTGTTCCGCGCCTTCGCCGCCGCCGACGCCTACGTGCAGCCCAGCCGGGAGGAGGGCCTGCCGCTCGCCCTCGTGGAGGCCATGGCCACCGGCACGCCGGCGGTGGCGAGCGCCGTCAACGGCATCCCCGAGGTGGTGGCGGACGGCGAGACCGGCCTGCTCGTGCCGCCCGACGACCCCGCCGCGCTCGCCGCCGCCCTCGACCGGCTCCTCGGCGACGCGGACTTCGCCGATCGCCTCGGCCGCGCCGGGGCCGACCTCGTGGCCCGCCGCCACGGCCTCCTCGCCGTGGCCGGCACGTTCGAGGTGCTCTACCGCCGGGGCCTCGAGGACGCCGGAGCCACCCGATGAGGCGGCTGCTCGTGCTCGGCGGCACCGGGATGCTCGGCCACCGCGTGGCCATGGCCGGAGCGACCGCTCCCGACGTCGACACCTGGGTCACCGTCCGCACCGCCGACGGCCGAGATGCCCGCCTGCCCGCCGAGGTCGTCCCGCCCGACCGGGTCGTGGGGGGCCTCGATGCCGCCGCTCCGGAGGCGGAGGTGGTGGCTCGGCTCCGAGCCCTGCTCCACGAAGTGCGGCCCGACGTGGTGGTCAACTGCGTCGGCGTGGTCAAGCAACGCCCGGAGGGGGACGACGAGGCGCTGATCGCAACCGTCAACGCCCGGTTCCCGCACCTGGTGGCGGCGGAGGCCGGCGCCGCTCGCGCCGCCCTCGTGCACCTCTCCACCGACTGCGTCTTCGACGGGACCACGGGCGGCTACCACGAGGACGACCCGGTGTCGGCCACCGATGCGTACGGCCGGTCGAAGGCGGCCGGCGAACCGAGCGGCCCGATGGTCTGCGTGCTGCGGACGTCGATGATCGGGCGCGAGCTCCACGGCGCCAACGGGCTGCTCGAGTGGTTCCTCGCCGCGCCGGATCCGGTGCCGGGCTGGGCGGGCGCCCGCTTCTCGGGCCTGACCACGCCGGTGCTGGCCGACGTCCTGGTGGACCTGGCGCGCCGGCCCGAACCGCTCGTGGGCCCCTTCCACGTGGCCGCCGACCCGATCGACAAGGCCACCCTCCTCGAGCTGCTGGTGCCCCGCTACCGTCCGGGCACCACGATCGTGCGGCGGGACGAACCGGTGAGCGATCGGTCGCTCGACGGTGGCCGGTTCCGCGCGGCCACCGGCTTCCGGGCGCCGTCGTGGCCCACCATGGTGGCCGACCTCGCCGCCGACCCCACCCCCTACGACCGCTGGAGGACCTCGTGGCCGACCCCCTGATCTTCGAGGGCAGGCACGTGCTGGTCACCGGCGGCACCGGATCGCTCGGCTCCAGCATGGTGCGGCGGCTGCTCGCCGGCACCGACGGCCGGCCGGCGCGGGTCACGGTCTTCTCCCGCGACGAGGCCAAGCAGCACGACCTGCGCCTCGCCCTCCGCCAGCGCGGCCGCGCCACCGACGACGTGATCTACCGGGATGCCGAGGAGCTGGTGCGGTTCCGGGTGGGCGACATCCGGGACCACCGGTCGGTGCGCCGCGCGCTGGCCGGCGTCGACCTCGTGGTGCACGCCGCCGCCATGAAGCAGGTGCCCACCTGCGAGTACGCCCCGTGGGAGGCGGTGCGCACCAACGTGGAGGGCGCGGCCGTGCTCGTCGCGGAGGTGCACGAGGCCGGCACGGTGGAGGCCGTGGTGGGCGTGTCCACCGACAAGGCCTGCCTCCCGGTGAACGTGATGGGCATGACCAAGGCGCTCATGGAGCGCATCCTGATCGAGGCCAACCTGGGCGACGGCGCCACCCGCTTCCTCTGCGTCCGGTACGGCAACGTGCTCGCCTCGCGGGGCTCGGTGGTGCCGATGCTCGTGGACCAGCTCGCCCACGGCGGTCCCCTCACCCTCACCGACGAGGGCATGACCCGCTTCTTCCTCACGCTCGACGCCGCCTGCGACACGGTGGTGGCCGCCCTCACCCACGGCGAGCCCGGCGAGGTGTGGGTGCCGCGCGTGGGCGCGGCCCGCATGGTCGACGTGATCGACGCCGTGCGCGGCGACGCGCCGGTGGCCGTCGAAGTCACCGGCATCCGCCCCGGGGAGAAGCTCCACGAGCAGATGGTCTCCGACGAGGAGGCCCTGCGGGCCGTCGTCCACGAGGGGTACGGCGTCATCACCCCGCTCGTGCCCGAGCTGCCCCGACGCCAGGCCCCACCCCTGGGCCCGGCGTGGACCTCGGCCCGCACCGACCTCGACGTGGCCGCCCTTCGGGCCCTGCTCACCCGGGCCGGCGTGGAGCTGGGCCCGTGAGGGTGCTCACCGTGGCCGGCACCCGGCCCGAGCTGATCCGCCTGAGCCGGCTCGTCCCCCTGCTCGACGAGGCGACCGACCACCTGTTCGTCCACACCGGGCAGAACGTGGGCGTGGGCCTCCGAGACCGGTTCATCGACGAGCTGGGCCTGCGCGCCCCGGATCGCCAGCTCGCCCTCCCCGATGCCTCGCCCGCCCGGCGCGTGGCGGCCGTGCTGGCCTCGATCGACGACGTGTTCGCCGATGAGGCGCCCGACCGGCTCGTGGTGCTGGGCGACACCGACAGCGGGCTCAGCGCGTACGTGGCGGCTCGGCGCGGCGTGCCCGTGTTCCACCTCGAGGCCGGCAACCGCTGCTACGACGACGCCGTGCCCGAGGAGGTCAACCGCCGGGTCATCGACCACCTCAGCACCGTGCTCATGCCCTACACCCACCGCAGCGCGGGCCACCTCGCCGCCGAGGGCATCCCCGCCGACCGCACCGTCGTCATCGGGAACCCCATCGGCGAGGTGCTGGCCCACCACCGCGCCCAGATCGAGGCCAGCGACGTGGTGGAGCGCCTCGGCGTGGCCGGCGGGTTCGTGCTGGCCACGATCCACCGGGCCGAGACCACCGACCGCCCGGAGCTGCTGGCGGAGGTGCTCGCGGCCCTGGCCGAGGTGGGCGCCGAGCTCGACCTGCCGGTGGTCCTGCCGGTGCACCCCCGCACCGCCTCGCGGATCGGTGCCCTCGCGCCACCGCCCGACCTCTCCCGCCTCGTGACCACCGAGCCCCTCGGGCTGCTCGACTTCGTCCACCTCGAACATCGGGCGCACCTCGTGGTCACCGACAGCGGCACGGTGCAGGAGGAGGCGGCGATCCTGGGCGTGCCGTGCGTCCTGGCCCGAGACGTGACCGAGCGGCCCGAGCTGCTCGACTGCGGCGCCGTCCTCCTGGGCGGGCGCTCGCGCGCCGGCATCGTCGACGCCTCCCGCCGGGCGGTGGCCGACGGGCCGAGCGGCGAGGTGCCGCCGGAGTACCTGCAGCTCGACGTGGCGGCCGGAGCGGCGGCGGCGATCGTCGGACCGCTGCCGACGGGTCGGTGAGCCGGTGAGCCCGGCGGGGCGGGCGACCCGGCGGTCGAGGGTCCTCGTGGTGTCGCACTACTACGACCCCGAACCGCTGCCCAAGGCGGGCGAGCTCGCCCGGGCCCTACAGGCCCGGGGCCACGACGTGCGCGTGGTGACGGGCCTGCCCACCTACCCGGCCGGGCGCCTCTACCCGGGTCACCGCCTCGGCCTGCGGCAGCGCACGGTGCTCGGCGGCGTACCGGTCACCCGCACCTTCGAGGTGCCCTACCACGGGCGTTCGCCGGTGGGCCGGGCCGCCAACTACGCGTCGACGCTGCTCTCGCTGCCGCTCGGGTGGCCACGCGGCTGGCGGCCCGACGCCGTCTACGTCTGGGCGCCGCCGCCCACCACGGTGTTCGCGGCACGCCTCCTCGCCCACGCCGGACGGATGGGTCGCCGACGAGGCCCACGCCCGCGGGTGGTGCTCGACGTGCAGGACCTCTGGCCGGACTTCGGGCTCCTGGCCGGCCTCCTGCACGAGGGGCGCGCCGTGCGGGCCATGCGCAGGGTCGAGGCTCGGGCCTATGCCGCCGCCGACCGCATCGTGGTGCCCACCGAGGGCTACCGCCGCGCCGTGCTGGCCCGCGGCACCGACCCGGGGGTGGTGGAGGTCCTCTCCAACTGGATCCCCGACGACGACGCCGTGCCGCCCGACCCCCGGGAGGTGGCCGCCACCCGGACCGCCGAGGGGTGGGACGATCGCTTCGTGGTGCTCTTCGCCGGGAACCTGGGCAACGCCCAGGGCCTGGAGGCCGTGGTGGCGACGGCTGCGGGCAGCGATCCCGACGTCGTCTGGGCGTTCGCCGGCGACGGGACCGAGCGGGCCGCGCTGGAGGCCCAGGCCGCCGCCGCCGGGCTGGGCGATCGGGTGCGGTTCCTCGGCCGGCGCCCACCGTCGTCGATGCCGACCCTCGCCGGCGCCGCCGACGTGCTCCTCGTGCACCTGCGGCCGTCGCCCCTCGCCGAGGTGGTGGTGCCCACCAAGCTCAACGGCTACCTCGCCTACGGGCGGCCGATCCTCTGCGCGCTGGGCGGCGAGGGTGCCGACCTGCTCGAACGAGCCGGCGCCGGGGTGTCGGTGGCCCCCGGCGACCCGGCGGCGCTGCTCGACGGCGTGGCGCGCCTGCGCGCCCTGGCCGACGAGGAGCGTGCCGAGCTCGGGCGACGGGGGCGGGCCTTCGCCCGGGCCGAGCTGGTGCGCTCGGCGCTGGTCGGCCGGTACGAGGCCGCGCTCGGGATCGCGCCTCCGGCGGCCACGTCGGAGGCACCGGGCGACGATCCGTCGGCATCGTCCTCGGCCTCGGCTGCGACCGTGACCACCGATGCCGATCGGGCCCGGTGGACGGAGCTGGCGGGCGGTCCCCTCGCCGGCTGGGGGACGGTCCTGGTCACCGGCGCCACCGGGTCGATCGGCCCTCGGGTGGTGGCGGCGCTGCGCGAGGCCGGCGTGGCGGTCAGGGTCCTGGTGCGGGATCCGACGGGTGCGCCGGAGGGCGTCGAGGCGGTGGTCGGCGACCTGCGCGACCCCGTGGCGGTGAACGCGGCGGTGGCGGGTTGCCGTGGCGTGATCCACCTCGCCGCCGTGGTGCACCAGCGCGGCGCCGAGGCCGACGCCGCGCAGCGCGAGGTGACCGATCGCGCCGCTCGGACCCTGTTCGCCGCGGCCGAGGCCGCCGGGTGCGAGCGGGTGGTGCTCGCCAGCAGCATCGCCGTGTACGGGCCGGACGGCGAGCTCCACGAGGGCTCGCCGCTGCAGCCCGCCACCGCGTACGCCGAGGCCAAGGTGGCGGCCGAGGCCGACATGCGGAGGCGGGTCTCGCCATCGGGCGCGCCGCTGGGCGTCGTGGTCCGCCTGGCCACGTGCTATGGCCCTGGGGCCGGCGGCAACGTGACCGCCATGCTGCGCGCCCTCCGTCGGAGCCGCTTCGCGATCGTCGGCTCCGGCACCAACCGCAAGACCCTGCTGCACGTCGACGACGCGGCGCGGTCCCTGGTGCTCGCCCTGCTCCACCCCGCTGCGGCCGGGGGCACCTTCGACGCCAGCGACGGCCATCCGCTGCCCCTGCGCGACGTCGCCCGCGCCCTCACCGACGCGCTGGGGCGGCCCCGCACCCCCCACGTGCCGGCGGCGCCGGTGGACCTCGCCGTGCGAGGGCTGGCCGCAGCGGCGGCGCTCGCCGGGCGGAGCTCGCCGGTGGACCCACGCCTGGTCCACGTGCTCCAGAGCGACGTGTCCGTGCCCGCCGAGCGGATCCGCCGCGAGCTGGGCTTCGCGCCCCGGTACGACCTGGCCGGCGGGGTCCGAACGGTGCTCGCCGCCGAGCAGAGCACCCGACCCGCCGTCGGTCAGCGGTGACGGCGGTGGCGCCTCCGAGCGAACCGACCAGGCCCCCCGCCAGGAAGACGGCCTCCGACGGCGCCGCCGAACCGGCGGCCGACGGCGCGCGACCACGCCTACCGGTCCTGCTGCTCCTGGTGGGCGGCGGTGCCGTGGCGCTCTACGCCTGGTGCGTGGCCGCGGTGCTCTGGCGAGCGGGGTCGCTCGACCATCCCGCCGCCGCCGTCCTCGCCCTGGTCACCGGCGGAGCCGCGCTCGTCCCCACCCTCGGCGCGCTCGGTCGACGGGACCAGGCCGCGCTGGTGGACCCGGTGGTGCTGGCCGGATGGCTCTTCTGGCTGCCGATCTTCGGCCTCGGCGGGGTGGCCCTCGCCCTCGGATGGAACCGCCCCTACTACCTGGACCTGTTGGCCGACCCGTCCGAGGCCCTCGCCGCCGCCCAGCTCTGGGGACTGGTCGGGTTCCTGTCGCTCGCCGCCGGCGCCTCGCTCCCGGCGGTGCGCCGAGCCGGACGCGGGCTCGGCCGGCTCCTGCCCCGCCCCCGGTGGTCGCCCGGCCGGGTGCGCCTGCCCGGCGCCCTCCTCGTGCTCGGCGGGCTCGGGGTCTCGGCCGTGGCCCTCGCCACCGATCGCCTCGGCTACGACGCCACCACCCGCCAGCAGGTCTCGCCCGTGGCCGCCTACCTCCAGGTGATCGCCCTGGTGGGTGTCGCCCTGGTGTGGTGGGACCTCCTGCACGCCCCGTCGCCCCGTGGTCGCGCCACCGTGGTGCTCACGCTGGCGGGGTTGGCGGTGGCGGCGATCGTGGGCGGATCCCTCGCGGAGAGCCGGGCCACGCTCGCCACGTGGGTCCTCGTGGTGCTGCTCGTGACCCTGCTCTCGGGCGTGCCCGTCCCCCGCCGGCTCGCCGGCGCCGTGGCCGTCGCCGCGGTGGTGACGCTGGTGGTGGGCGCGCTGGTGGGCTCGCAGTACCGGGAGGAGCGCCGGGAGGGCGTGGGTCCCGCCGGCGAGGCGATCCCCGCTCCGGGCCGCCTGGACGCCCTGGAGGAGGCGCTCGATCGCATCGGAGCTCGGGGCCTCGGCAACGTCGCCTACCTGCGCGACCGCTCGGTGCAGCGCCTGGAGGCCCCGGGCGGCCTGGCGGTGATCGTGGCCCGCAACCAGGAGCTCGACGGGCGCGACACCGCCGACGGCGCACCCCGGGTGGTCGACAGCATGGTCGGGTCGTTCGTGCCCCGTGCCCTGTGGTCCGACAAGCCGGCGAGCACCGACCCGGGCGCCATCTCCCGGCTCTACTTCGAGTACGAGGCGAATGCTTTCGCCACCACGCCGATGGGCGACGTGCTCCGAGACCTCGGCCCGCTGGCGGTCCCGCTGCTGATGGCGCTGATGGGGGCCGTGCTGCGGCTCGTGCACGGGGCGCTCGTGGGCACGCCGCCGCCGGCCGCCACCGGGGTGGCCGCCTTCGCCGTGCTGGCGGTCCGGGCGCCCATGTGGTGGGAGGGCTTCTACGCGACCTACCTCGCCGACCTGCTCCGCGCCGGGCTCGTCATCGCCGCCTCGCTCGTGTTCGTGCACGTCGCGGTCCGGCTCCAGGACCGGCGGTCGGCGGCGTGACCGACCGCGGCGCCCGCCTGCGGCGCCTGCTCGTGGTCAGCCAGTACTGGGAGCCGGCCGAGCTGGCGGGCGGGGCCCGCTCCACCGCCCGGGTGGTGGCGGCCCTGGGCGACGACGTGGAGACGTGGGTGGTGGCCGGCGACCGGGACGTCGGCGACCTCGAGCCGTGGCCGGCGCTGGAGCCGGGTTGGCAGCAGCGCCGCGGCCGGGTGCGCGTGCAGCACCAGGCCTGGGACCGCGGCGCCGGGCGCCGCGTGGCCGATGCCGTGGCCGAGGTGGAGCCCGACCTGGTCTACCTGCCGAGCCTGTTCGCGCCCGGGAGCCTGGCCGTGCTCTGGCGACGGGCGGTGGGGCGGCTGCGGGTGCCGGTCGTGGTGGCGCCCGAGGGCGAGCTGCACCCAGGCGCCCTGGCCCACCACGCCGGGCGCAAGCGAGCGGTCGTGGTGCTCGTGCGCGCCGCCGGACTGGGGCGGCGCCTGTGGTGGCGGGCGGCCGACGACGCCGAGACCGAGCACCTGCGCGCCGCGCTGGGCCGGCGAACCCGGGTGCGCGTGGCCCCCGACCTGCACGATCCGCCGCAGCCGGTGCCGGCCACCGCCCTCGACCGACCCAAGGTGCCCGGCTCGGCCCGGGTGGTGCTGCTGGGCTCGATCGTGCCCAAGAAGGGCCCGTCGCGCGCCCTGGAGCTGCTCTGGCCGCTCCGTCACCAGGTGCGCGTCGACCTCTACGGGCCGGCCGTCGACGCCGACGAGTGGGGTCGGTGCCGAGCGATCCTCGATCGCGTCGAGCCCGAGGTGGCCTGGGCGGCCCACGGCCCCGTGGGCCACGCCGAGGTCCCCGGGATCCTCGCCGCCGCCGACCTGCTCGTGCTGCCCACCCTCGGCGAGAACTACGGCTACGCCCTCGCCGAGGCGCTCGAGGCCGGGTGCCCGGTGCTCACCAGCGACCAGACCCCGTGGCGCGACCTGGCCGCCGACGGTTGCGGCTGGGACCTGCCCCTCGATCCCGCCGCGGCCTGGACCGAACGGGTGCGGGAGGTGGTGGCCTGGGACGCGGGCGCCCGGGAGGCGGCTCGTCGGGCCGCG